>JAPLWZ010000110.1 GCA_026396335.1 Microcaldota archaeon
AATAAGTCGTAAAGCATTGTCCATCTCTAATTTGGTATTCCTCTAAGAGTTTATAATTAATTGGCTGGGCTCAGTAATTTATACCTTGTTTTCAAGAGGATGACAGCAGAAAAGTGCTGCCTGCAAGCGCGGAAACCCAAAGTATAGGATAGTGCAGCATCAAGGTATCCATATGTCAACACTTGTGATCGGCGCATCGGGATTGGTGGGCTACGAGTTTTACCGCCAGATGGGCGATGCTGGCGAAGACAAAGGCGAATGGCACTTCACCTACAACAGCAAAAAGACGCGCGATTTCCTGCAGCTTGATGCGACAAACGCAGATGCCGTTTCTGAAATAGTGGGCGAGCTTGAGCCCAATCTCATCATTCTTCCGGCAGCATACGCGAACGTGAACGGCTGCGAAACAGAAAAGGAGCTTGCGCGCGCGAACAACGTGGGAATAGTGAAAAATGTCCTTGAGGCGGCGGGCAAAAGTTGCAGAATCGTTTTCTTTTCCACGGATTACCTGTTCGACGGGAAAAAGGGCCCGTATGATGAAGCGGCAAAGCCCAATCCCATCAACTACTACGGAAAGCTGAAACTGGAGTGCGAACAGCTCCTTGCGGCGTCTGGCAACCCGCACCTTATTGTGCGCACCACGGGTGTATTCGGCTATGAGGCGCAGCACAAGAACTTCCTCTATCGCGTTACTGAAAACCTTGGCGCGGGAAAAACGCTCGAACTTCCGAACGACCAGTTCGCAAACGCGACCTATGTCCGGGATTTGGTTTCAGCAACGCTGGAACTGCTGGACATGAAAAAATCCGGCGTTTACAATGTGGCGGGGCCGGAAATATTCTCCAAGGACGCGCTCGCACGTGTGTACGCGGAGTTTTACGGGCTCGACGTCTCCCTCATAATCGGCAAGCCAACTTCCAGTTTCCCTTCAATTGCTCCGCGCCCAATGAAAGGCGGGCTGAAGACAACAAAATCCGAGGCACTTGGGATAACGGTGCGCAAGGTGCGCGAGGCACTGGCGGACATGAAGAAGCGCAAGCGGCTCGACGACAGCTATTAAAAGGAAACTATTGCTGAATACTTCAGTGAGATATGAGTGATACTATGGACACTGTAAAATCGTCATTTGAAGAGCACCTGTCGGTGCTGGCGCGCGCAGGCAAGGAGAATGCCTCGCAGGCAGCAGCGGCAGCGCAGAAAATCACGGACTGCCTGAAAAAGGGCGGCAAAATACTCATTTGCGGAAACGGCGGAAGCGCTGCAGACTCGCAGCACTTTGCCGCAGAGCTTTCGGGGCGCTACAAGAAGGACAGGCGCGCGCTTGCCGCAGTATCACTTACAACTGACACATCAGCACTCACTGCAATAGGGAACGATTACGGTTTCGAGCGCATATTTGCAAGGCAGGTCGAAGCGCTGGGAAAGAAGGGCGACATGCTCGTTGCCCTTTCCACGAGTGGAAACTCGCCAAACATACTTGCGGCAATTGAGGCTGCAAAGAAAGCAGGCATGGTTATAATCGGCTTCAGCGGCGAAACGGGCGGAAAGATGACGGCAGCGTGCGACTTGTGCATTTGTGTTCCTTCGTCAAACACGCCTCGCATACAGGAGGCGCACATCACAATAATCCACATAATCTGCGAAATAGTGGAAAATGAATTTGCAAGATAGGTGGCTAAATGGTTCAGTTCAAAAAATCAAAAATAATCGTGGTAGGCGACCTGATGCTGGACCAGTACCTTTACGGTTCGGTTGAACGGATCTGCCCCGAGGCGCCGGTGCCCATACTCAAGTTCGCAAGCGACGAAATGTTCATAGGCGGCGCGGGATTGGTGGCGTCCACCCTCAAAAGCCTCGGCATGGAACCTGCATTCATTTCCGTAATCGGCGATGACTACCAGGGGCAGTCGTTGGTAAAGATAATCGGCAAGGAAGGGATCAAAATTGGCGACCTCTTTATCGAAGAGGGCAGAAAGACCACGCTCAAGATGCGCTTCATGACCAAGGCGCCGTACCTTCACATGCTTCTCCGCATGGATGATGAGGTCATCGCGCCCATCACCAGTGAAACCGAAGATGCGGTATTGGAGGCATTCAAGGAGGAGCTTCCGTCCGCGGATCTAGTGGTCATTTCAGACTACATGAAAGGCGTCCTCACTCACAAGGTCATAAGCGGTATAATGAAAGCCGCAGCAGCAGCAGGCAAAAAGGTAATCGTGGACTCAAAAATGGAGCTTGAGCGCTACAAGGGCGCATACCTCGCGGTGCCAAACGCAAAGGAAATTTCGCTTGAGTTCGGCGTGGAATACTCGAATGAAGACGAGACGATCATTCCGCTTGCGAAAAAACTCGCCAGCGGGCTTTCCGAAACCGTGATAGTGAAACGCGGCGACCGCGGCGCCACACTGGTTGAAAAGGGCGTGGACAAGACGATCAAGTCCAAGGCGCAAAAAGTAGTGAACGTTTCCGGCGCGGGCGACATATTTGTGGCAATTATCGCCGTGTGCATCTGCTCTGGCATCCCGCTTGAAAAGGCTGTGGAACTCGCGAACGAGGGCTGCGCAATCGCGATTGGCAAGAACAGGCCGAAAATATCTGCAAGCGAATTGCAGTCCCAGCCTCCAGCGCAGTCCGCAGACTCCAAGCAGTAAGCCTGCGGCAAGCAAGTCCCGCATCAAACTAGGCGTGCGTTCTATGGGCAAACTTCTCACTCTTGAACAGGCGAAAAAAATCCGCGCGAATCTTAAGGCAGATGGCAAAATAGTTGTTTTTACAAACGGGGTATTCGACCTTCTCCACGCCGGGCACACGTCCATCCTTTCAAAGGCAAAGGCGCTTGGCAACATCCTAATTGTCGGCATGAATTCCGATCAATCCGTAAAGGCAATCAAAGGCGAGTCGCGCCCGGTAATGGATGAGAACGTGCGCTCAGATATGCTCTGCGCGCTCCCGCCAGTGGATTACGTAGTAATCTTCAGCGAGAAAACTCCAGAAAAGCTGCTTGCTGCGCTGAAACCCGATATACACGTAAAGGGCGGTGATTGGGAAGGAAAAGAGCTGCCCGAGCAAAAACTCGTGGAATCCTGGGGCGGAAAAGTGAAAATAGTGCAGAGTGGCGAGTCAGTTTCCACTACAAAGCTGATTGAAGAGATGAAACGGAAAGGTGGCAAGTAATGTCCCTGAAATACGCACTCAAGCTTCACAAAGTCCAGAACATCGTGGATGAGCGAATCTTTCCATTAGTTTGCGGCGTGTTGGGATTTTTCAAGCGCAAGGGCGAGTTGCCAAAACATCCCAAGCGCATATTGTTCATCCGCTTTTCCGGGCTAGGCGACGCAATACAGTCCCTTCCCACAATAAAGCGGCTGCACGAGCGCTACCCGCGCGCGAAAATCACCGTGCTTTGCGTGCCGCGCAACAGGGAAGCATTCCAGAACCAGAAGTTCATATCTGGAGTGAAGGTGATGGGCAGGAAAGACATGCTTTTCTCCATGCCATTCTATGCCATCCGCTCTTTCCGCTCATTTGACTTGTGCATTGACACTGAAACCGGCTTCCGCCTCGCAGCAATCCTATCGTTCTTCCTGTCAAAGCGCACAGTCGGATTTTCCTACAAGGAAGGCGACTGGCTCTATGATGTATCGATAAAGGCAAACGCGGCAGAGCACGGCGTCCCGCGCCTCGCTCACTTGCTTATGGCGCGCGTGGCAAAAGGAGAAAGTGGTGGAACTAATCGAGCGGTTGCGCCTAAGCGGCTGCAAAATCGCGCTCACCGGCCTGTCTTCCGACTCAACAACTGCAAAAGACGTAATGGGCGCGCTTGCAGACCCGACAAATGTTTACGATTTCTCTGACCTTCCAGCTGACGCCCTTTTCTATTTGATCAAAAACTACTCGCTCATGGTTTCGATTGATAGCGGGCCAATGCACATTGCCGCTGCGCAAAATGTTCCGACAATCGGGCTGTTCGGCCCAAAAGGCCCATCCGTATCCGGCCCCTTCCCGCTGAAGAAATTCACCTGCTTCCACAAGGCGCCCAAGGGGCACTATCACAAGTCTGATGCAGAGGCATGGAAGCACGGCTGCGCGCCAGATTACATTAAGCAAATTACTGTGGATGAAGTTTACAAGGCGGCAAGGAAAATCCTAAGCCCGAAATTAAAGAAGATAAAGTTCAACGCGCGCCGGTATGTCATCCGGGTCTGCTAAATAGTTCAGCGCCCTTTTTTCGCCTTCCACTTATAGGGTATGTCGTTTTGGAAAGGGTCAACCCTCATTATTTCTTCCGGATCATGCGGCAACGTGGAGCAATTCGCCACAATCGCCTCTTCTTTTCCCGAACACTCGAACCCGTTCCACACCATGGGCGGTATGGTGACAAGCTTGTAGCTTTTCGGGCCAAGGGGAATTTCCATGATCTCTCCCTTTGTTTTTGATCCAGCGCGGCCGTCGTACAAAACGAGCTTGATTGCGCCTTTCACAACAGCATAGTTTAGCGCCATTTTCTTGTGTATGTGCCAGCCCTTTACAAAGCCCGGGTTTATTGTCGAGAAGTAAATTTCGCCGAAAGCAGAAAACTCGGGGCTGTCGTTTCGCAGCATGTGCATTATGCTTCCGCGCTCGTCGCGAATTATTTTCAGCTCCTTTACTTTCACTCCGTCAATCATCATTGCACCTATTTCTTCCTGCTAAAGTAAGCCTTGTACCATGCAGCAGTCTCTTTTAGTCCCTTGTCAATGCCCCACTCGCTCTTCCAGCCAAGCTTCTTGTGCGCCTTGCTCGCGTCCAAATGCTGCTTTTTTATCTCGTACAAAGGCTCGTTCTTTATGTCTGGCTTGAGTGATTGCTTGCCTGCGCTTGCGAGCACTTTCTGCACAAGTTCAAGCACGGTAAGCTGCTGCTCATTTGAGAAATTGAATGCCTCGCCCTTGAGCGAAAGTTCGGAGGTCTTTTCGCCCAGCGCCATATACGCAGATGCTGCATCCTTCACGTAAATGTAATCGCGCACATAGCTTCCGTCGCTTCGGATGACTGGCCTTTCATTCAGGAACGCGCTCTTGAGCGTGCCTGGCACGATTCTCGAGAAGTTCAGGTCTCCGCCGCCAAAGAAGTTGCCGCAGCGCGAAATTGTCACTGGCATTCCGTATGTTGTGCCGTATGACTGCGCAATAAGGTCTGCACAGCTCTTTGAAACGTCATAAGGGAATCTTCCCATCATGGGCGAGTCTTCAGTGTAAGGGAGTTTTGTCTGTTCTCCATAAGCCTTGTCAGATGATGCGATCACAACCGCCTTCACAAGCTTGTCATGCGTTCTGCACGCTTCAAGCACATTCCAGGTGCCTTCGATATTTGCGCGGAATGTTGAAACCGGCGAGCGCACGCCCTTTTGCACGAGTGCCTGCGCGCCAAGGTGGAATACCACTTCCGGCTCGTATTCGTTGATGGTCCTTTCCACTTCTGCAGCATCTTCCACTTCGCCGCGCGCAATGTTCACTTTCTTGTCCATTCCTTCAGCGAAAAAGAGTGAGTCAGGCACAAGGTCGCGCACTAAGCAGGTAACGCTTGCGCCAGAGTCAAGTAAGCTTTGCACCAAGTATGGGCCGACCAAGCCTGTTGCGCCTGTAACAAGCACTGATTTTCCGGTGTAAAAAGATTTCATAAAGCCACCTGCACCCTTAAATTTTCCACGGCGGATTCTTGCACATTTCATTCAGGTCAACATAGTCTTTATAGGTATCCATGGCGTGCCAAAAGCCGTCATGCGCGAACATGGACAGTTGCTTTTTTGCCACTAGCGCATTCAGCGGCTCCTTCTCAAGCACGCATGATGCATCCGCGGAAAGGAAGCTGAAAAACTCTCGCTTGAAGGCAAAGTACCCGCCGTTTATGTAGTCCACAAGCACAGGCTTTTCTACAAACCGTTTCACCACGCCGTCCTTTCCAGCCTGTATAAGCCCCCATTTCGAGTGAGGGTGCACCGCAGTGAGCGTGCCGATTGTTTTCTGTTTTTTGTGAAACGCAAGCAGCCTGTCAAGCGGCGCATCAGTCAGCCCGTCGCCGTATGTGACGAAAAAGTTGTCTTCCTGGACGTGTTTTTCAATTCTCTTTATTCTGCTGCCTGTCTGCGAATCCATGCCTGTGTCTGCGACAGTGACGTTCCAGCCAGCGCCAAGGTTCTTTTCATTGCCAAAGTATTCCTCTATCACTTCGCCCTTGTAACCCGTACAGAGTATGAAGTCTGTGAAGCCATAGTGCGCGTAAGAATTCATGATGTGCCAGAGTATGGGCTTGCCACACACACTCACCATGGGCTTTGGCACACGGTCCGTCTCCTCGCGAAGGCGCAGGCCCATGCCGCCGCACAATATGACTGCCTTTATCTTTTCAGACAAGATTACACCAGTATTGGTTTGGATTTGCAGGGTTTAAAAACATCCTACCTTTGGTTAGTTTTTTTCTGTGCATAAATGAACGGCGACGCGGATTCTGTGTGCTCCATCTGCACCTCAAAGCCAGCCTTCCTCACCATATCGGCAAACTTTTTGGGGTCGCCTGCAACTTTATGCACTTCGCCCATTATTTCGTGTGCGTTTTTCCAGCACTGCGAATTCCCGAATATTTCAAACTCAGGTCCCTCCACATCGCACTTTACCAAGTCAGGCTGCACGCCGTGCTCTTTTGCAAAGTCATCCAAATTCTCAATATCAACCTCTTCGGTGCCACGGCTTCCTTCCATCTTTATTACTGAGTGCGCGTGACTTGCCGCTGCGAGGTAGAGCGTCATCTTGCCCTTTTTCGCGCCCATGCCTATCCTGGAGCATTGCACGTTTGGCAGCGGAGCGCAATTTTTCGAGAGCGCCTCGAAGTTCGACTTTTCAGGCTCAATCGCAAATATTTTTGCCTCAGGGTAGCAGGCTGCAAAGTACGAGCTGGCATAGCCCACATTCGCCCCCAGGTCAAAAACGGCATTCGGAGTTTGCGGGGTGCGGGGCAGGTATATTTCGTGCAGGTAGATTTCGTCAAAAGCCCAGAAGCTGTCCGCCTTGGAAAAGTACAGGCGCGAGCGCTTGCCAGACGCAGAACGCACTGATGCATAGAACGGCAGGAAAAATCCCATTTTCAATCGCACGCGTGCCTGAAGAGAGATGTAAAGGTAAATGAGCTTCAGCTTGTCAACAGGCCCGATGCCGTGCTTCAGGCAAAGCCCTATGCTGTGCGCCAGTTTGGCTGGCGCTGAGAAGATCCCCATGAGCAAACTCTTCGTCTGAAAGGTATTTAAATAAGGGCGGGGCACGTATTACCGTCAAAGGTGTACTAGTGAAAACTATCCTCTTCGTACCTTGCAACCGGCTGGGCACTGTCAGATTCGCCCTGTGCGCAAAGCACCTGCCCGGAGGCGTAAGGGTAATCGGAATATCAAACAAGCGCTTCATCCGCATCGGCGCAGAGGAAGCCATGCAGGAAGCGGGGATAAAATATGAGCGCATACAGTCGCTTTCAATAAACGAGGTGCGCCGCCTTATTTCCAAGCACAAGCCAGGGCTGATTGTCACGGGCAACGATGCAGACACAATCGTGAACATGTTCGTGGTTGAGGGCAAGGCGCAGGGCATCCCTTCGCTTGTGATACAGGATGGCGCGGTTGCCGAAGTGGTGCACATCGCCGAAAAGAAAGTCTCCGATCTTTCCTACCTCTTCCGCATCTACAGCGCAGAATTCATGCTGCTTCGGTTCCTCTTCAAGCTCAAGCGGAAAATCTCCGGTGAAAAGGCAGGCCACCAGCTGGACGTCAATGAAATGGGAATTTATGCAACCGATATCTCTGCGTGGGGCGACTACTCGCGCCGCATATTCGAGAAGCGCGGCATATCCAATAAGGCAATACACATAACCGGCTGCCCGAACTTCGACCTTCTTCCCAAGGTGGAGCAGAAGGCGCAAGGCAGCAAGAAAGTTCTTCTTTATGCAACATCAGACATGCCAGGCGCGCGGCTTTGGAGCTGGGAGGAAACAGCGCAGGCTGCAGAAAACCTCGCAGCTGCAGTCTCACAGATCGGCGGCGTTGAGTTAATCATCCGCCCGCACCCATCAGAAAGTTTGAAACCTTACGAGGCGCTTCCGAAAAAATACCCGTGCGTCAAACTCCAGCTCCCAGGCACATCCGCAACCAACATTTACGGCGCAATACAATCCGCTGACGCAGTGCTCACTGAAGTATCCACTGTAGCATTCGAGTCGATTCTTCTTGGCAAGCCGGTTGGCATCATCAACTTCACCGGCAGGGAAGCATCCAAGAATTACCCGGCAGCATACGTTGACTCGGGCGCGGCAATCAAAATTGCCTCAAAGCAATCTTGCAAGGACCAGCTGGAGGCGCTCCTTGGCAGCGTCGCACTCGCGAAAAAACTTGAAGAGGGCAGGAAATATTTCATAGCAGATCAGGTTTACCGCCTGGATGGCAAATCCTCAAAAAGGGTCGCAGACCTAATGGTGAATCTCTGCAAAGACAGGTAAATGGTGAACTGATGGCAAATGCAAAATTCGCATATTATTTCTCGGACTACCGCGGCAAGGAAAAGCGCGCGCACGACAACCTGCGCTTTTTTGCCGACGCGCTCAAGCGCCACGGCCAGTTCTTCGGCGTATTCCGCTACAAGTTTGACTTCCTGAAAAACAACCCGCGCTTCACTGACCTTTCGCTCTACTACCTCTATGACCATTTGCCCAAACTAACAGCAGAGCAAGTCTCGCTGCTTGAATCGGAATATTGCATCCCATTCTCCACAGTGCGCATGATGACGGTTGTCTCCCGCGTGCGCTATCCGAATATCTCTGCGCTGCCATCCGACATGGAATTCGCGCAGATAGTCGCATCATGGGTGAAATTCTTCAAGGAGAAAAAGCCGGACGTGTTCATCTGCGGGCTCATGGATGATTATGTTGGCATAATTGGCATGGAAGTTGCCCGCAAGATGGGCGTGAAAACCTCGGTGCTGTTCTCAGGCGGCGTTTACTCGGGCGAATACCTCCTTGCAGACATCAATTACCTGCCTGCATTCTACAGGAAATTCTCCAAAAAAGAGCTTGCCTTTGCCTCAATAAAGGCAACTGAAGGGTTGACTGCCTCGAAAGTGATGAATGCAAATATCAGCAAGGTATTCAGCAAGTGGTTTGACCTAACCGCGCTTTGGATGGCGCCGAAAATGATTAGCGCAATTTTCACCAGCATCTACGGATACTATTTCGTAATCCCCAAGCTCGAGCGCAAGATGTGGCTCTCCACGTTCGAGCTCATCGGCAGGCAGACGAAGTACTTTGTCCGAAGCCAAATAAGCAAATTCTACTTCAAGGAAGAGCCGGTTGCGGGCGAAAAATTCGTTTTCTTCCCCCTTCACTTCACTGATGATGCGGCAATAGTCACTGCAGTGCCTTTCCTGAACCAGATTAATGCGGCAGAAGAGCTTGCGCGCTCGCTTCCTGACGGCTGGAAGCTTTACATAAAGGCGCACCCGCACTGGAAGTGCGCGGACTTGAAAATTCCGGACATGCGCCGCCTTCGTGCAATACCAAACGCGCGGCTGATAAAATATGACGTTGGTGCAAAGGACCTCATACGTGCAAGCTGCTATACTGTTGTCATCAATTCCACTGTTGGCTATGAGTGCCTTGCGCTCCGAAAGAAAGTGTTCACACTCGGCAACTTCTATCCCAGCGACATTATACCTCATTTGAATAATCCAAAAGACATAATCGCGCTCCAGTCCCACAAGTTCGACTGGGTAAAAATTTCGGATTTCATGGGCAATGTTTACCTGCACGGCGTGCGCTGCCCGCCGGACCTGTTCGCATTCGGCTCGCTGAACCAGGAAATCGCAAACCAGCTTGCAGACGCAATAAACGAATTCAGGAAGAGCAACCACAAAATAGGTCCAAGAGTCTGGTGAATTGAGGAGGTAATCTTCATGGGCAAAGGTCAGGAACTCTGGAACAAGGCGAAGAAAATCATCCCTGGTGGAAGCCAGCTTCTCTCCAAGCGTAGCGAAATGTTCCTGCCAGACCAATGGCCATCATACTACTCAAAGGCATCCGGCTGCGAAATAACCGACCTTGACGGCAGGAAGTACACGGACATGTGCATCATGGGTGTTGGGGCAAACATACTCGGCTACGCGGACCCGGACGTGAACACAGCGGTGAAAAAGAAGGTGGACGACGGCAATATGTCCACGCTAAACTGCCCGGAAGAAGTCGAACTCGCTGAAAAACTTCTTTCTCTTGATAACTGGGCAGGCGGCGTGCGCTACACCCGCACAGGAGGAGAAACAGTGGGCGTTGCTGTCAGAATTGCCCGCGCGCACACGAAAAGGGACGTTGTGGCATTCTGCGGCTACCATGGCTGGCAGGACTGGTACCTCGCCACCAACCTTAAGGACAAGAACGGATTGAACGGGCACCTTATCGCAGGTCTTGAGCCAAACGGCGTGCCAAAGGCGCTCTCAGGCACCGCGCTTCCATTCCACTATAACAAAATAGAGGAACTCGAGGCGCTTGTGGCAAAGCACGGCAAGCAAATCGGCGTAATTGTAATGGAGCCCATGCGCGACAAGCTCCCGCAGAATGACTTCCTGAAAAAGGTGCGAAAAATTGCAGACGAAACAGGCGCAGTTCTCATATTCGATGAAATAACCTCCGCATTCCGCGAGACAGCGGGCGGAATCCACAAGAAGCTTGGCGTGGAGCCGGACATTGCAACTTACGGAAAGGCAATGGGCAACGGCTACGCAATCGGCGCAGTAGTCGGCAAGGCGGAAGTAATGGACGCAGCGCAGACAAGTTTCATCTCATCCACATTTTGGACAGAAGGCATAGGTCCGACAGCCGCGCTTGCCACAATTGCGAAACTTGAAAAGAAAAATGTGCCTGCGCACGTCGTAAAAACAGGCAACGCAATGGGCGACATTTGGGAAAAGCTTGGGGAAGATGTAGGCTTGCCAGTGCACGTTGACCGCCAGTTTCCAGGTATCATGCATTTTGGCTTTGACGTTGAATACGCAAACAAGCGGGCAATTGACACGCTTTTCACACAGGAAATGCTTGCGCGCGGCTTTTTGGCAACAGGCGGCTTCTATGTTTCCTATGCGCACAAGCAGGAACACCTTGACAGGTATTCCGCGGCAGCTGGCGAGGTATTCAAGCTGATTGCTTCCGCTGTAAAGGAAAAGAAAGTGGAAAAGCTCCTCAAGGGTCCAGTTGCGCACTCAGGATTCCAAAGGCTTACTTAGTTTCATTAAGCCGGCGTGTAGCCCTCAAGCTCCTTCCTGTTTTCATATACCTTGCGCACTGCCGCGACAACATCCTGCATGTCCTTGTCTGTCGCAGTGGGGCGGCAAATTATCGTGAGCAGAAGCTCCTTGAAGTGCAGCCTTTCCGAAACAGGGCAGCTGTTGGGCGAATAGTCCGCAGAGCCCTTGTAGTGCTTGTAGATGAACGGCTTGTTGTCATGGTAAATGGGTGAGTAATAAAGCGGCTTCACATAGCCCCCTGCGAACGGCACGCCTTCAGCGTTGAGCGCATCCACGAACTTCTTGCGCGGCACGCCTGCCTTTTCCTCGTCGTATCTGAATGCGAGCGCATAGAATGCGGAGTAGTCCCCTTCCGGTATTTTTTGCGGCACAAGGAATCCGAGCGGTGCAACCCCGTCCATCACGATTTTCGCGAGCCTATTCCTTTCAGCATTGAACTGGTCCATTTTCTTGAACTGCTCAATTCCTATTGCAGCGTCTATTTCAGTCATCCTGTAATTCCAGCCAAGTATTGAAGATGAATAAGAGCGCGGCTGGTTTGCAAGTATTGCCTCGCCGTGGTTCCGCACCAAGCGCGCAACGTCTGCAATGTGATCGTCATTTGTTATGAGCATGCCGCCCTCGCCTGATGTGATGTTCTTGTTTTCTGTGAAGGAGAAAATGCCGCAGTCGCCAATGGAGCCGACTGGCTTTCCCTTGTAGCGCGCGCCCGGCGCCTGCGCACAGTCCTCAATCACTTTCAGGTTGTGCTTTTTCGCCACTTTCATAATGCCGTCTATGTCTGCGGGCGCGCCGAACAAATGCACGGGTGTTATTGCCCGCGTGAGCGGCGAAATTCTCGCTTCAACAGCAGCAGGAGAAAGATTGAATGTTTCTGCATCAACGTCTGCGAATACCGGCACTGCGTTTGCCATGAGCGCGGACGTGGCAGTGGAGGTGAATGTGTAGGGCGTGGTAATCACTTCCTCGCCAGGCTGCACATCACACGCAACAACAGCAGCATGGAGCGCCGCAGTAGCGGAATTGAATGCAATTGCGTACTTTACCTTGTGATAGTCTGCAAAAAGCTGCTCGAACTCGCGAATTTTCTTGCCCCAAAGGAAATACTTTCCAGGCGATGCAACAAATGTTGAAAGCATGCCAGATTCCAGCACTTCCATTGCAGCTTTCTTTTCGCGCTCATCGATGACAGGGTGCGGCGGGAAAGGCGCTTCGCGCAGTTTCTTCCCTCCTAACAATGCAAGATTCGACATATAGACCACCAATTAGAGTACGTAATCATCTGCCGCAAGCGGCAGGCTGACTTTCATTCCGTTGTTCTTCGCAGACTGGTGAAGCGCGCAGATGAGCTCAAATGCCTTCAGCCCGTCCTCGCCTGTTGACGAGGGCTGCTTTCCATTCTCAAGGCAGTCAAGTATGTGCGCAACCGCCTGCGCCATGTATTCGCGCGGCGTATTTTTGTCAAACGGGAATTCCTTTGCCTTGAGCGCCTTGTAGCCTGAAAAGAGCGGGTGGTCCGCCACCTCGAAAAACTCTCCGTCAAACCCGCTCATTGTGATATTGATTCTTCCGGTTGTGCCAAGCAGCGCAAGCTCGAATATCGCGTAGCACTTTGAATCGCACGCCTGCACGGTTGCAACCGTGCCGCTCTTGAATTTTATCATCCCGTCTATGTTTGTGTCCTTGTTGTTTGATGGCGAGGCGCTGTAATTGCCCTGCACCCATTCCGCGTCTCCAAGGTACATGAGCAGCAGGTCAAGCATGTGCGTGCCGGTGTTTGATATTCCCGCGCCGTAGTAGAACGTCGCCTGCTGCATTTTCCCTATCCCGCCTGATTTTATGACCGCATCCACGTTCCTGTGGAATGCATCCAGCCTGCGCTGGTGGTCTATCACTAGCATTATGCCTGCTTTCCTGCACGCCTCGACAAGCCTGCGCCCATCCTTGAGGCTGTTTGAAACCGGTTTTTCGCAGAATATCACTTTTGGCTTGTGCTTCACCGCTTCCTCGACAACCGGCCAGTGAAAGTCCTCGCGCGTGCACACGCTCACAATGTCGAGCTTTTCCTTTGCAAGCATCACTTTGTAATCAGAATACGCGGATTCCACTGGTATGTTCCAGTGCTTGCGCGCCTTTTCCAGTTTTTCCGGGCTCACATCGCAAACCGCAACGAGCGCAGTTTTCGGGTTGTAAAAGTAAGCGCCTGCGTGCGACGCTGTTTTGCTCCGCTTCGGGTCGTCGGATGCTTCGCTGCCAATCATTCCGCAGCCAATGACGCCCGCCCTGAAAACCATAAAATAAACTTCCAGTTACTTTTTCTGCTTTGCATCCCACTCGCTCCGCAGCAGGCTCATGCGCACCGCGTCGTAGTACTTGCCGTTCCTGTAAATTTCCTGGCGGAGTGCGCCTTCGCGCACGAACCCTGCGTTCTCGTACGATTTTACTGCGCGCGGGTTGTCCGCATTCACGCCGAGCCATACCTTGTTGAGGTTGAGCTTTTCAAACCCGTACTTCGCCATGAGTGCGGCAACTTCGCTTCCGTAGCCCTTGTCCCAGTAGTCCTTTTCGCCGATTACAATGCGGTATTCAGCAGAGCGGTAAATCGGGTTTATTGAGTAAAGTCCCGTGCTGCCTATCGGCTTCTCGGTTTTCTTGTCAATGATCAGAAAAACCACTTCGCTTGCGCTGCGTATGGATTTTTCGTAGTCTTCAGTGAGCAGCTCCAGGTAATTGGGTTTGAGTCCCATGTACATATAGTGCGTCACTTCCGAGTCATTCGCCCACTGGAAGTACGAGCCGTCAAGGTCCTTTTTCTCAAAACCCCTCAAGTAAACTTTTTCGCCTGCTATGAATGGATGGTACATGCGTTCACCCCTATTTTTTCTTGCGATCTCCTGTTCTTTCATTTCTTTTCCTTGCCATATGCAGCGAGCGCGTCAAGGTAGGCCTTGTCCCGGATGTATTTGTCGTTGATTTTCGCGATGGAGGGCTCCTTGGACAGGAGTTCCAGCACATCACTCATGTGGAACACGCCGCCCCTGCCTTTCAGTTCGGAGTAAATCCTCCTGACAAGCTCCAGGTCTTCCTTCTCGTCGACCGTCCACCTTAATGATGAGAGGTCGGTTTTATATTTGTGGTTGCCCAGCCTGAATTTGTCCGGGTTTTGCACCAGGTAGGTCCTGAACCATTCGGCAAGGAACGAGTCGTCGCGAGTAGCCTTCCAGAGCCTTTCAAGGCAGTCATACGAAAGTATTTCCACATCCAGCCCGTCAGGGTAGGAGGGCGGCTCGACATTGCTGTAAAAGTCAAACTTCCCTTTTTCAAAAGCGACGAGCATTTCATCCACGAGTGCGGGGTCCACAAGCGGACAGTCCGCGGTTATCCTTACCACTGCTCCGCAGCCGCTCTGGAGGGCAGCCTGGTAGCACCTGTCCACTATGTCATTCACGCTTCCTCGGTAGCACGGAATCCCTTCGGACTTTGCGAATTCCTCCACCTGCCCGTCAACTTTTTCAGTGGTGGTGGCGACAACAATTTTGCTGACCTTCTTGCTTGCCTTGAGCCGCATCGCTATCCAGTGCATCATAGGCTTGCCCTCAACATCTGCAAGCACTTTTTTCGGCAGGCGGGTCGAGCCCATCCTTGCCTGTATGATTGCCAGCACTCCTGTTTTTGCCATCATAATCCCTCCTGAAAATAATCATGTCATTTGATTCTGCGGTCTTCTTTCAGCGACTTGAAGTATCCCTCGTTCACCACGCTTTGGCGGTTTATGTCCCGCAGGCGTGGCTCGCGCTTCAAAAGCGCAATAACGTCCATGTATGAAAATTCCTCGCCCTTGCCATCTGCAGCCATGCGCCTGATTATTTCGCGCACGAACTCCAAATCCTCCTGCCTGTCCACACTGCATTGCACTCCATCAAGCGCGGGGTCGTTTTCCATGAACTCAACCTTGAACTTGCCGCTCTCGCGGATGTACGGCGTGACATGCTCGCGCTCTGATGCCATCTTCGCCTCAATCCATGCGCGCTCAAGCGCGGCAAAGGTGAATGCCTCCACGTCAAAACCGTCCATCCAGGGTTGACGGCTGTTTGAAACATAATCCAATTTGCCTTTCACAAGCATTCCGACTGCCTTGTCAATGAGCGCGGGGTCCACAAGCGGCGAATCGCCGGTAATCCTCACCACAACATCTGCCTTGCCTGCGCCTGCTTTTTTCGCGGCATTGTAAAACCGGTCAAGCACATCTTCTGTGTTTCCGCGGAAGGATTCAATGCCTTCCTTCCTGGCAAAATCAGCAATGCCATCGTCGCTCTTGTCCGTGGTGGTGGCAAGAATCACCGAATCAACCGCTTTGCCCATGGCAGTCCTTTTTGCGACGTGCCAGATGAGTGGCTTGCCCCCTATTGGCAGGAGCGACTTGCCAGGCAGCCTGGTGGAGCCCATGCGCGCCTGTATGATTGCAATCGTTTTCATAAGCTGATGAACCTCTTGTTTTCAGACGATTCGAGCGCCTTTATTGCAAGCTGCAGGGCAAGCTTGCCTTCTGCAATGCCCGGCGAGGGCTTTGTGCCTGCCTTCAGGCAGGCAATGAACGACTTGATCTCCTCGTTGTACATGTAATTGTTGTCCCACGGTACGTCAAGCAGGGTCTTTACAGTTATCTTG
>JAPLWZ010000105.1 GCA_026396335.1 Microcaldota archaeon
TGATAGGCTCGCTGCTCCTTGCAATAGCGCTGCACACTTTCATGCAATTTGAGCTTAATCTGGTGGAAATGCTTGCTGCAATGCTTGCAATCATGATAATCGCGCTCATTGGCACCTATGATGACCTGTTTTCCATGAGGCAGTCAATCAAGGCGGTGCTTCCCATGGCCGCCGCAGTGCCGCTCATTGCGGTTGAGATAACCGGCGGCACGATAATGTTCCTCCCGTTTATCGGTGCTGTGGATTTTGGCATCTATTACACCATTCTCCTCATCCCGCTCGGAATTACTGTGGCAGCGAACCTAACAAACATGCTCGCAGGCTTCAACGGAATGGAAGCGGGGATGGGTGTTGTAATATTTGCTACGACTCTTTTTCTTGCAGTGCAGAACGGCTCGATTGAAATGGCGCTTCTTTCCGCTGCCATGCTTGGCGCGCTCATTGCTTTCCTGCGGTTCAACTGGTTTCCTGCGCGCGTATTCACAGGCGACATAGGCAACCTTGCAATAGGCGCAACGCTTGCAGTAGCGGTGATACTTGGCAACCTGAGGGTGGCAGGCGCAATACTGGTCGTTCCGTATGTAATTGATTTTTTCATCAAGGCAGCAAATAAATTCCCCTCGAGCAAATGGTGGGGCGAGCCTGGCGCTGGCGGCAAGCTCTATCCTGTTGATGGAAAGGTGCGCGGATTCGCACAGTGGATAATGCGGAAGTTTAAAGGCGTGTCTGAGCAGAAGCTGGTGCTGACATTCATTGCGATTGAGGCAGCTTGTGCAATTGTGGCGATACTGATTTATGGTAAAGTGCTTGGCTGATTGGGGCCCAAAAGCAATCCTTTTTCTTCTTTGCTTGAGATTTCACAGCCATGATTATTGTCACCGGTGGCTCAGGGTTCATAGGTTCGCATATCTGCAATCTTCTTGCTGATCAGGGGCACTCTGTCAGGATTATTGACATTGCGCCTCCGCCGCTCGGGGTAAAGGCGGAATTTGTAAGGGCGTCTGTTCTTGATTTGCCGCGCTTGCAGCGATTAGTGGCAGGCGCGGACGCAATCGTTCATCTTGCGGCGCTCGTGGACGTACAGGCTTCAATTGCAGATCCGTATTCCGACTTCCAAGTGAATGTTGGCGGCACAATAAACGTGCTTGAGGCTGCGCGGCACAACGGTGTAGAAAAAATTGCCTATGCTTCCTCTGCTGCAGTTTACGGGAATCCGAAAGAAGTGCCGGTCACAGAGGCGCACCTGGCAGCTCCCCTCTCGCCTTATGGCTTGTCAAAGCTCACTGCAGAGCGATACGTGCTCCTTTACAATTCGCTTTACGGCATGAAAAACACCGCACTCCGCCTGTTCAACGTATTTGGCAGGGGGCAGTCTGCCTTCTCGCCCTATTCTGGCGTGATAACAAAATTTGCAGAGGCAATAAACGAGGCAAAGCAGCCGGTCATTTACGGGCACGGCGAGCAGACACGCGACTTCGTGCATGTGGATGATGTGGCAGCGGCATTCTGCATGGCGCTTGACTCGCGCGGATCTGATTCCGCGCTGAATATCGGTTCTGGAAAAGAAACGGCTGTGCTTGATTTGCTGGAAAAGATGTGCTCGCTGTCAGGCAAGACTCCTAATCCCGAATTCCGCTCATCGCGAAAGGGCGAAATAGCCCGCTCATGCGCGGACATAAACCTGGCACGGGAGAAAATAGGCTACAGGCCAAGGATGGATCTTGAGGCAGGGCTGAAGGAGCTTCTTTTCCCGGTTGGCGAAGGAAGCGAAAGCAGCAACACTGGGCTTGCGGAAATCTAAATCCGACTGGGATATTATTTCTACTTCATTCCCTTAGTCAAATCGATGACGGAGATCAGCTGGTTTATCTGCTCGTAATCAGTCGTCCTGCCGATGTCAAGCCAGTAATCCGAGAAGATGAAGCCCGAAATTTTCTCCTTCTCTTTTCGCGGAAGCGCACAATCTGGCTGCCTTCCAGGTCAGCAACGCCGTACTCAAGCGGAATTCCTTTTCTGTTGAGGGCAACTGTTGCAATTCCGCCCTGCTTCTTGTGGAACGCGACAAGCGCTTTGATGTCTATGTTTGACATGTGGTCGCCCATCATCACAACAAATGTTTCTTTCATCTGCCCTGCAAGCGGCACAATAGAGCCCGCTGTGCCTGCCTCCTTGCTTTCAACAGTATAGGTAAGCTTCATGCCGATTTTCTTGCCTTCGCCAAAGTATTCCTTTATCTGCTCATGAAGGTAGCCGACTGCGAGCGTTACCTCGGTGATTCCTGCGTTTTTGAGCGTTTGAAGAACGTATTCAAGAATTGGCTTTTTGCCAAGCGGAAGCATGGGCTTCGGAATCGTATAGGTGTAGGGGCGCAGGCGCGTGCCTTTCCCGCCGCAGAGAACTATTGCTTTTGTCATAATATCAACCTCTTTCGTTGTAGCATTATTCCTATTTAAGCGATATGGATTGCAGCCCGAGTTTCCGTATGTCTGAGAGCGCTTTCTGGGGCAGTTTTCCATCAACCACTACGCGCAATATCGGTTCAGGGTAGAGTTCCGGGTCGTCTGCAATGATCTGCCTGATTTTGACGTTGTGCCTGCCGAGAACACCTGTGACTTTTGCAACCAGCCCTACTGAGTTTGGGTCTGCGCCGATTTCAATCACATCATGCCCGAAGAATTTTGCAGCGCGCGAAACGTTTGCAATCGGAAGGAGGTCTGAAAACACGGGGTAAAGTTCTGGATCGTCTGCAATTTCTTTTGCAGTTTCAATCACCACCCGCCTGTCAATGGAAAGTGCGCGGGCTATTTTCGCAGGCGCAAGCTCTATTGTATCGCAGTAAAGCGTTCCTGTTTTGTCCACGCGTATTCCAAGGCGGAGGAGTGCCGTAACCACTTTGAGTGCCGCCCGCCTGCCTGCAAAGAACTCCTCAACGTATCTTAACATATGTACATTAATATACAATAGAGTTTATAAATATGCATCACTGGAACAAAGTCACTGACGATCCAAAATAGGTGATACTGATGATAACCATTGCAAAAACAAACAACAAGCAGGATATGGCAAACGCAGCATCAAGCGCGCTCTCTGCCATTTCCATTGGCCGCAGGCCAGGGTTGGGCAGCATGCTCCTTGGGCTGGATGGCAAGTTTTCCGCTGTCAAGCAAAAAGTATCTCAAGACAAGCGGGACCGCTTCAAAAGGCTCTATAGCGGTGTTGAGGGCGCGTGCCTGGTGGAAAAGGACCTGACGTCAGCCCTCCGTGCAATAGAAGTCGCTGTTTACCCCGCGTATGCCCCGTCATCCGTCCATGATTCAAGGGGCACGCTTGCGAACATCTCCGAAGCTCTGCAAAATCCGCAGGGCACCAACTCGGTCTTCAATCCCTACTCTGCAAAAGATGTCCCGCTGAATTTCGCCAAGTCTGTGGCAGGGACATTTGGCAAGATCGCCTATTTTGGCAAGTGCAACTATGCAATAGCGGTTGACCCTGTGCTTGTGAAAAGCGCGAGCGAGCTGGCTGCCGCATTTGAGGCGTTCAGCAAGGCTCCAAAAAATGGTTCTGAAGCAGATATTGCGCTCTATGTGTTCGAAGGCAAAAAGGCGGTGCTTGTGAGAAGCATGATCACTTCGCTTAAAACGCTCCAGGAAAAGGTGGAAACGCCGCTCAACATTGCGGCCGAGCGGCTCGGGGAGTTTTCCGAGAAATTATTCACAAAATTTGCGGCAAAGGAGCAGCCGGCTGAATCGGCTGCTTTCCGGAAAATACCTATCCGCGGGCTCTTCGTTCCCTAGCCTTCCCCAAACTTTCATAAATCTGCTGTGCTGAAAGCATTCCCATGTACATTGTCACCGGAGGCGCGGGCTTCATAGGCTCGCATATTGTCCACAGGCTGGTTGCAGAAGGAAAGCAGGTCACGGTAGTTGACAATTTATTCTCAGGCAACGAGGGGAATTTGGCGGATATTTCCGGCAAGTTCAAATTTCTAAAAGGCAACAGCGGTTCTATTTCTCAAGTCATCGAAAAACCCGAGGCAGTGATTCACCAGGGAGTCTATTCTTCCTCGCCAATGTACAAGGAAAACCCGTTCCTTACTGCAAAGGCAATTGAGGATATGGTGGGCGTGCTTGAGTACTGCCGCGCAAAGGACTGCAAGCTGGTTTTTGCCTCCTCATCATCTCTTTACAATGACATCGAGCCGCCGCAAAGGGAAACAGCCCGCATCAAAGTGACGGACTATTACACTGAAGCCAGATATACGATGGAAAGGCTTGCAGAATTGTACGCAAAACTCTACGGCGTCCACATTATTGCCTTGCGGTACTTTTCGATTTACGGCGAAAGGGAGCACTACAAGGGAAAATACGCCAACCTTATTTCACAGTTCCTATGGGAAATGAAAAAGGGGCAGCAGCCGCTTGTGTTCGGCGACGGCAAGCAGACGCGCGATTTTGTCTATGTTGAGGATGTGGTGGATGCAAACATCTTGGCTGCAAAGAGCCGCGTAAGGTTTGGCATATTCAACATCGGCACGGGCAGGGAAATCTCCATCAATGACATGGTGGGGGTACTGAACAACAAGCTTGGCACGAGCATTGCGCCAACCTACAAAGAAAACACAATAAAGAATTACGTTGCCCGCACGCAGGCTGATACTTCAAAAACAGAAAAGAAGCTTGGCTTCAAGGCAAAAACCTCGCTTGAAGACGGAATCGGAAAATTAGTGGAATACTACAAGGACAAGCGAGTTTAGGCAGGGCAAGCAAATCTGATCCTCAGGCGACTGCCGCTTTCACAACATCAGCCATTTCGTTCATTAGCTCTTCTGCCCTCTTTTGTGTCTTCCCTTCTGCGAATACTCTCATCGCATTCTCTGTCCCGCTCGCGCGCACTATTACCCAGCCATCGTCAAAGTCCACACGCACGCCGTCTATAAGGAGCAGTTTGCCTTTCATTCCGTCTGCATGCTGTTTGGCGGAAGCCAAACCTTTTTGCTTTGTAGCGTTGTCCTTCACCTGGAGGACTGTTTTTGAATTATAGTAGACTGGAAGCTCGGCAACAAGTTGGGATAGGGGCTTGTCGCAAACCATTTCGCATATCCTGCCTGCCGCGTAAATGCCGTCTTTTGCAAGCGAGAAACTAGGCCAGATTATGCCGCCAACCTCTTCGCCGCCTGATGCTGCAGAGGCACCGAGTTCGTGCATCTTTTCCGACAAGTAAGGCGCGCCCACTTTTGTGTAAATTGTTTTTGCTCCGAATTGCGCGCACGCTTCGTCCACAACGCGGCTCGTTGCAACCGTGGTGACAACAAATTTTTCCTTTTTCTTGCTTGCAGCGCATGCGGCTCGCGCGGAAATGGCAAATCCCTTGTCGCCTACGATCCAGTTGCCCTTCTCATCCACGAATACTACCCTGTCAGAGTCGCCGTCCCATGCAACGCCCAAATCGCAGGAGTTTTTCTTCACTGCGGAAAGCAGTGCCTGCACGTTTTTCTCAGATGGCTCTGATAGCCTGCCTGGGAAAGTGCCGTCGAGTTTTTCGTTGAGCGCAACTATTTTGCATCCTAATGAGGAAAAAAGTGCTGAAGAAAGAGTGCTCGTGCCATTGCCAAAGTCAAGCGCCACTTTGAGTTTGCGCTTCTTTATTTTTGCAATGTCAAGTGCGGCGAGTGCTGCTTTTGCGTGCTGTTCAGCTGCGTCTGTGACAGTTTCGAGCTTGCCGACATTGTCCCATGCCGCCAGGTTGAATGTTTTCCCGAGCGCCATTTTTTCTATTTCAGCGCCGCGCTCGGACGAAACAGCGACGCCGTTTTCATCAACGAATTTGAGTGCGTTCCACTCGGGCGGGTTGTGCGATGCGGTCACGATGATTAAGCCTGCGCACTTGCTTTGTGAGTGCATGAATTCCGCAACCGGCGAGGAGCATATTCCCATGTCGAGCACGTCCTTGCCTGATGAAAGAATGCCTGCGCGCACTGCGGATGCAATCATGGGCGAAGTTACGCGCATGTCGCGGGCAAGTGCGATTTTTGCCTGCACCCTGCTGCCTTTGGTCCAGGTGCCGAAAGACGCAGCAAGGTCAAACGCAAGCGATGGCGTAAGCTCGGTCAGCTTTCCGCGCACTCCGTTTGTCCCGAACAATCCCATCTATGCACCTTTATTGCGTTTTGGCTGCCGCGACCGGGTCAACAATGCCTTGCGGGTTGCCTGCGAAGTCCTTCATGCGGTATATCTTCACTTCGCCATTTGCGCTCTGGTAAACTTTGTCAAAGCCTGGCAGCTCATCAAGGAACATCGCCTTGTACAGGTTGGACGTGTAGAATGGGCCCTTGGCGTCTTCCATCCCATCTACAACCGTGCCGTTCGGGCCAGTCCAGATCTTTTTGTTGTTGTAGACGAGCTCGTAAATAAGCGAGCCTTGCTGCGAGTCAAACTGGCGGAGCAGCCCCTTACTGAGCACAAGGTCCCCGTTCGCATCCTTGCGGTCCATGTAGTACGTTCCGGATATTTTGCTTCCGTCAGCAAGCGTCACATCCCCGATGCAGTATTTCGGGTTGTTGGTGTCGAGCCCGGCATGCGTTATTGCGAATGCCATCACGCCTTTCCTTTGCTGCGATTCGGATATGGTGCACTGCACGCTTGCGGACTGCGAGTCAGGCACAAGTATCCTCTCGGGCATATGGTCAAACTCGCACTGCGAGGCGCCGGGATCCTGTGCCGTGCTGGTCAGGTTGTCATGCGCGCACGCAAGGTAATTGAGCGCGCCGTACTTGCCTCCGAATGCGGAAGTGCCGCTGCCGCCTATGAGCTCGGTGTCGAACAGCGCATATCTGCTGTCGTAATAGTTCATGGTGGTGGTGAGGTCCTGCGTGGTGCCGTCAAGGTAGTCGTGCGCCACGCGCCCGATCATTCCCTTGGAGCGGTGCTCGTTCCTAAGCACGCTCTTGCGGTCTCCGAAATAGTTTATCCAGTGGCCGTAATCCCACCAGGACGTGATGCGGTCACGCTCCGGCACGTTATTTCGTATCCATTCCATCGAATCTACCCAGTAGACATTCAGCCTGTTGCAGCGGAAGCTCGCCGCGTTGCGCGCGTCCGCGGAAGCATCTGCAGCTGCCTGGTTTGCAGGCAGGAGATCCGCCATCGAAAGCTGGGACACCTGGCAGAGTTCAGAGTTGTATTGGCCTTCTATTGTGTCTGCGAAATGGATGTCTGAGCCCGCAGTGCAAATGGTGTCATCATTGTAGCCTTTTGCTTTTATCTCGGTGCAAAGTGCCGCAAGCTTGGGCATCACCGCTTCAGGGTTGTCCTGGTAGCGCGCCTCAAAGCTCTTGAGCAGGAAGAATTTCGCGTAGGGCATCGGCCCTGCGGCCTGTTCATATGTGACAAGCAGCAGCAGGACTATGAAAACTATTTTCAGAGCCGGGATGAAATCCGCCTGCTTCATCTTCTTTGCAAGCCATGCAAAGAACTGCTCTATTTCCGCAATTGCCGCGACTGCTGCAATCACTGCGGCCATGCCAACGAAAACCACGAATTTTATCTTGCCCAATCCAACGTATGCGGCTGGCAATGTGAGCAGGAGTATGAGCAGCATCACCGATGGCACATCCCGCTCCTCTCCCTTGCGGGTGAAGTGCCTCAATGCCAATCCTATGCTTGCGACCACCAGGAAAAACATCAAAAGCGAATTTGATTTGGCGCCGGTTGCAATCCCGTTGCCGCCTGTCATGAGGTTGAAGCCGGTGTCTGCGAGTGAAAGCCCTGCATTGCCAAGCGCTGTGAACGGTGCGCAAAGCAGGTCAAGCCCGCCGTAGGCAACGTTGGCGATGGCGGTGCCCGTATCATTTGCAGAGGCTGCAATATGGTTCGCAGGCACAAGTGCAATGAAGCCAGCTTCCCCTTCGAACGACGCACCCGCCTTGTTCTGTTCCGCAATAGTGCGGTCAAGCGGCTGGTTGAATGCGGCATAGCCTACGAAATTGTACACCTTTCCCGCGACAACTCCGCCGAGCGGGGTGAGCGCAAGCAGGAGCACTGCGATGACTGCGGCGCCTGCTGCAAGTTTCATGCGCTTTTTCTCGCTCCAGCCGGCTTCAAGGAGTTTTTCAACCGCGAATGAAAGTGCGACAGCGGCAATTGCCATTGCTGGTCTGCCGGCTATCAGGTTGGTTATCGTGCCGATGATGCTCTCGGTTGTGTAATAGTAGACGAGCGAACTCGAAATCAGTATCCCTGCTGCAAGTATCAGGTTCATCTCCCAGAATTGCGCGTTTTTCTTTCCGCGGATGAAGTATTCAATCGATTGTAGCGCCACAAAACCCGTGAATGCGAGTGTCACCACCATTTCGTAGTTTGAGCCAAGCGTGCAGACAGCTGCGGCAAGCGCGGCGAATATGCAAAGCATAATGTCCTTTTTCTTGAGAGCCAATGCATAGCAGCCGGCCATCATCAATATGCCGACAAGGCCAAGCGCTATCGCCTCATTCACGCCTGCCGAGAGCTTGAAGAGACCAATAGGCAGGAATGCCATGAGCGCACCTGCGAACAGACCGTAACGCCTGCCGTAAATTGCTGTGAAGAGTAAGTATGCGCCAAATGCAGCCAAAGCAGCGGAAATTGGAGGCAGCCAGGACGCGGTAATGAAGAGTAGGTAGTTGTTGTATGTCGTTCCGCCCGTGTAAAGGGAATACCAAAGCGCCTCTGCATATGCCTTAATCGGGACCGAGCGGTGCGTGGACTGCACTTCCGGGAACCATGCGGTGTCTTCAGTAAGCGGCATGGCGCCAAGGCGCAGCACCTGCCCGGTTCCATATACGTACCAATACGGGTCAAGCTCGGAATAAATTGGCGTGTAGGGCGCAAGATGCGACCAGAATGCGAGGAATACCACTAGGGCAAGAAGCACAGTTGCCGCGTGCTTTTTCACAAATTCCTCGCTTGCTATCTTGTCAAAGTCAAAATTCATTTTCGGCATGCTGATTGACAGAGAGTAAACTTTCTCCTTGTAGCCATAGGCAATCCCTGCCGCTGTCACCAGGAGCAGGTTGGCAATTGCAAGCGGGAGCGAGAAGCCCAATCCCGCCATAGACTCAATGAAGATGAGCAGCGGGACTGAAACCATGCCAAGGAAGAAGCACAAGATGAGCTTTTCCAAAACTGACAGGTCGCTTTTTTTCAAAAGCGGCCAGCCAAGGGCAAGCCCGGGCACCATGCATGAAAGCAGGACCACTAGGTTATAGTAAAGGAAATTGAAGTCAACTGCTGCCATATGAAAACCTCCTATTAATGCTTCGATTGATACCCAGTCCTGTCTCTCGTAACTCTCCCGTCTCATTTCCTGCCAACAGATTATTAAAAACCTACCCACTCCACTCTTTTTCATGTATGATGTGCATGTGGTGGGGGGCGGGCCGGCCGGCTGCTTTGCAGGCATCGGCGCGCTCGTGTCAGGCAAGAAGGTGCTGCTTTCAGAAGAGCACGGGCAAATCGGCGAGCCTGAAGCCTGTTCGGGGCTCATTTCCCGCTCTGGCTTGGAATCCCTCAAGCCCTATGTTGATTACAAGAAAATATACCTCAACACAATTACTTCTGCACGAATCATTTCTGGGAAAAAGGAATTCATCATCCGCCCAAAGGAGGAAATCGCAATTCTTGTCTCACGCTGCGAACTTGACAAATTGGCTGCGCAATCATTCGAGCAGCAGGGCGGGGCGCTTAGCTTGGGGAAAAAAGTCACGCGCAACTTCTCCGCAAAATCAATCATAGGCGCGGACGGGCCGGCGTCAGCGGTTGCTGATTACTTCGGCTTCCCGAAAATATCCTCATACGTTGCCTGCATGCAGGGCAACTTCAAGTTCGCCTGCGAT
The DNA here is from genome assembly GCA_026396335.1 of Microcaldota archaeon. Lineage (GTDB taxonomy): Archaea > Micrarchaeota > Micrarchaeia > Anstonellales > Anstonellaceae > UBA10161. The sequence goes on from JAPLWZ010000105.1 coordinate 9,869, forward strand.
GACCCGCACCAGACTTCCATTTACCTTTCAGGAAAGGATTTCCCTGGGTTTTTCGGCTGGGCAATACCGATTGACGAGTCGCACGCGAAAATCGGCGTGGGCGTGTCGCTTCCAAAGCACCCGATTGCACATTACAAACGGTTTCTTGCGCGCCTGGGCGTCGCCTCCAAGCCGGAAAGCGAGTTTGCAGCAGTAATACCGACCTCTGTCAGAAAGCGCACTGCGATGCAAAAGAACGGCTACTCAATACTGCTCGCGGGCGACAGCGCAGGGCAGGTAAAGGCAACAACCGGCGGCGGCATATTCTTCGGCGCGCAGTGCGGCATGCTTGCAGGCAAAAATTCTGGCGCGCCCCAGGAATACGAGCGCGAATGGAAAGGCAAATATGGTCTTGACCTTGCGCTCCACAAGCAGTTTCGCACCTTCCTGAACATGAATGGCGGCGAGCCGCATCCGCTCCTCCTTTCCGCGGCAAAATCATTCTTTTTCGAGGATCTGCTCTCCGAGCGGGGCAAGATGGACAGGTGGGGTCAAATGCTGACGCCTTCAATATTGTCAGACTACACGAAAATAGTTGCGCAAAAGATAACTGGTGCATCAAAATGATCGGCAAAAAAGGCAAACAAAAAGCATTCCGCGCAGACCTTCACATGCACACTTGCCACTCAATAGACTCGCTCTCGCGCGTGGAGGATGTACTGGCTGCAGCCGTGAAAGCGGGGCTGAATGCAATTGCAATCACAGATCACAATGAAACCGAGGGCGCATTTGAGGCGCAGAAAATTGCGAAAGCGCACAAGCTGCCGCTGCAAATAATAATCGGCGAAGAAGTGATGTGCAAGGAGGGCGACTTGCTGGTGTATTTCCTCAAACGCCGCATTGCCCCCGGCCCGCTGGCACAAGTCCTCAAGGAAGTGAAGCGCCAGGGCGCAGTCTGCTCAAGCGCGCACCCGTACGACTTCACGCGCGGCGGAATACCTCTTGACAACTTGCCGGCATCCATTCTCAAGCAGATTGACTGCATAGAAACATTCAACTGCCGTGCCATGCTGAAAGGCATGAATGAAAAAGCCGCAGCCGCTGCAGTGCGCTTCAACAAGCCCCAACTCGCAGGCACAGATTCTCACCATCCGTCCGAACTGGGTGGCGCATATGTGGAGTTTTCCGGCATTTCCGCGCTCACTCCTTCCACGCTTCTTACTGCTCTGAGAAAAATCATCGGCAAGGTCGCCCCCACGCACGTGAAAATATTCACGAGATATGCGGTGCTAAGAAATCGATTGGCGGGAAGGAAAAAGAAAGTCGACTAACGGGATAAGCCTCTGTCTTAAATAGTTTAGCGGCTCATTTTTCAAACGTGGGAGCCATGAAGCCGAAGCACATCGCAATCATACCTGACGGCAATCGCCGCTGGGCGAAAAAGCGGGGGCTTACGCCGGTGCAGGGGCACGATGCGGGCATTGACAACATACAAAACGTGATGAAGTGGTGCCGCAAGTACAAGATCCGCGAGCTTACAATGTGGGGCTTTTCAACCGAGAATTTCCTGCGAGACAGATCCGAGGTGACTGGGTTAATCTCCCTTTTCAAGATGAAGCTGTCTGAAGGGCTGCAGAAGGACTACGTGAAATACAAGGTGCGCGTGCGTTTCCTTGGGAAAATTTCCTCCTTTCCTTCCGACGTGCAGGAAAAAATGAGGCAAGTGGAAAAAGAAACCGCGCACTTTTCAAAGTACTCGCTCAACCTGATGCTTGCATATGGCGGCAGGCAGGAAATACTTGAGGCGGTGAACAGGGCGCTTGCAGGCGGGAAGCGCAAGCTTGATGAAAAATCATTCGCCTCGCTTCTTTACCTTCCGGATTCGCCCGACCTTGTGATCCGCACTTCTGGAGAAATGAGGACTAGCGGCTTCCTTCCGTGGCAGTCTGCATATTCTGAATTTTATTTCTCGCGCAAGCTCTGGCCTGACTTCCACGAATCAGACTTCAAGCGCGCGCTTGCGGATTACGCGAAAAGGAAAAGAAAATACGGAAAATAACATAAGTGCGCGGAAATAAAAAAAATAAAAAATAAAATACGGGTTCGTAAATGAAATTCGACATGGGATTTGCATTGGCAGTCCTGGTGGTACTCATGGCATTTGTAATTTTCGCATCGTCCTCTTTGCAGCCGAATTACCGTCTTACTAACAAGGCAAACAACAAATCCGTGAACATTTCAATGGAAATAGCGGACAACGACCTCTCGCGCATGCGCGGCTTGATGTTCCGCTCAAAAGTAATCCCAATCCTTTTTGTATTCGGCTACACCGGGCTGTTCCCGATACACTCGCACTACTGCCCTGGCGAGTTTGACGCAGTCTATCTTTCGCAGGACGGGAAAGTGGTGGAACTATTCAGGAAAATCCCGGTGGGGCTTGACAGGATAGAGCCGACAAAGCCTGCGTCCTTTTTGCTCGAACTTCCTCCTGATGTGACTGACGCGATAAAAATCAAAGTCGGGGACGAATTGTCCTGGAAAGACCTGAAGAAATAGAACTGCAATAACTGTACTGGCAAATCGGCGCGGGGTGGTCTTGATGGCATCTCTTGGCTGGAAAATCCGGGAAGGAAAGGCAGAGTACCAGGTCCGCCTGCCGAAATTATCAGGCGAGGAGCAGGAGATTGTGCAGGCAGTCGCCACTGGCTTCCGCTCTGAAACCGAGCGCAAGGATCTTGTTGGCAAGCAAGGGGCGGAAGAGCTGATTGAAAAACTGCTTTTATCCGAATGCGACGAGCAGGGCATAGAAATTGACAGCGACCAGAAGGAATACCTCTGCCGCGCCGCGTATCTTGAGACTTACGGGCTTGGCTTCCTTGGCGAACTTTTGTCCGATGACAAGCTCGAGGAAATCGCAGTCATAGGGCTTGGCTCTCCCGTATATGTTTTCGTGCGGAACAGCGGCTGGAAGCGCACCAACGTATCCATCGAATCCCAGGACTATTTTGTTTCGCTTGTGAACAGATTGGGCCGGGGATTGGGCAGGCGCCTCACCGCGCAGCAGCCCAGGCTCAACGCGGTGCTTGAGGATGGCAGCCGCGTGCACGCATCCATGCCGCCTATTTCAAATTGCGAACTCACCATCCGCAAATTTTCAAAAGAGCCCCTGTCTCCCTTTGACTTGCTTTCATTTGGCACTTATGATGCGCGCGCCCTTTCGCTCCTTTCGCTTGCGCTGCAGGCTGACCTGTCCGTGCTTTTCGCAGGCAACACTGCAAGCGGAAAAACTACGAGCTTAAACGCGCTTCTTTCATTTGTTCCGGCAAGCGAGCGCATCCTTCTCATAGAAGAAACGCCAGAAATTTCAATTCCTCACCCCCATCAATTGCGGCTTGTGCCGTTTGACGAGGGAAATATTGGAATGATGGAACTGGTGCGCGATTCATTGCGCATGCGGCCTGACAGGGTGGTGGTGGGCGAAGTGCGCCAGCCTGCAGAAGCGCGTGCATTTGTGGAGTCTGCGCTTTCAGGGCAGGCAAAAGGCTGCTACGCAACGTTCCACGCGCAGTCCGCGCGCGACGCGGTTCTTCGCATGAGGATGATGGGCTGCCTTGAGGCTGATTTGGAAGGAATACAGCTTTTCATTGTTCAAAGGCGCGTT
>JAPLWZ010000132.1 GCA_026396335.1 Microcaldota archaeon
CTGATGCTTGTGCTATCAATGCATTTTTTCCTTAATAAAAAGGCTTTGTTTTATTTGGAACTTTTTGTGCTGCTTACTTTTGATTCTTGCTCTCAATCTCAGTAAGAACGATTGCCTCTGCCATTTCAGATAGGAGCTTCTTGGGATCCGGCGACTTCACGAATGCGCTCGCGAGAAGCACGCCCTTGGCGCCAAGCTCGATTGCCCTCTTTACATCCTGTGCGTTTGATACGCCTGCGCCACAAAGCACGGGCGTCTTGTTCACCTTTGCAACTGCTTCCACTGTTGCACTCACCAGTTCTGGTTTTGCAGTTGAAACTGAAATGCCGCTGCCGATCAATTCCGGGGGCTCGATTGCTATGAAATCAGGCTCGTATTTTGCGAGGTTCACCGCTTCTTCGGTGTTCTTTGCGCAGAGCATTATTTCCAAGCCAGCGTCCTTGAGTATGGTGACTGCCTGCGCGATTGCCTGCTCTTCCATCCTGTGCTCGGAGTGGTTGAGAAGCGTGCCTCTGCCGCCTGCTGATTTTATCTGGTCGGCAGTCATGGCGCCCGTGTGCGCGCCTTCGAGGTGCGGGTCGCAGTGCTGAGTGTATATATCAGAGTGCAACTGAGTCGCTTCGCGTAGGTCAACATGCTGCGGCGCAACGATTATCCTCACACCAGAGAGGAGGGATACTTCTGCTGCTATCTGGGTGAGTTCCAGTCCCTTTTTCCCGAGGGATTCCTTGTAGGTCTTCAGGTTCAATGCGATAAGCGGTTTCATGCAAAAAGTCCTCGTATAAGATTATTAAACGCTCCTTGTTTTCCCCCTGGTTCCAATGTTATATATATCGTATTTCAGGCTGTGCGTTTTCTCAAGCTCGGCGATTATTTGCGCCTGTACGAGTTTCTTTATTTTCAGGTATGCTTCCCTGCCCAATTCAACATTGCCGATTGCGTAGCGCTTTGCCTTTGTGTTGAAGCAGAACATGCAGTCCTTCGAAGCAGCGCATGAGCTTTGTGGAGCTGTAGCACTTTATGCAAAATGCGCAGTCGACTATGTTCGCGTAGCCGTATGCGTGCTCGCTGGTGCGCCCCCAGAAGCCGCACGCCATGAATTTCGAGAACCAGGTGAATGTTATCTTGTAGCAGTGCTGCGTGGGCCCGTAGTTTGAGGACTCGAGTGTGTCGAAGTTTTCCGAGTAGATGATTTCCGTTGTGGTTGTTTTGATTTTTGAAAGCGCAGAGGGGGCGTTTGAAAGCGCAAGCTTTTCCACTTCTGAGATCGTAAGCCTGTTTTCCTCGCCGAGCTTGATGGATTCTGCGAGCGTGACTATGTTGCTTCCAAGGAGAGTGTAGAATTCTACTGATGGCAAATAGACGATGTTGCTGCTTATTTTTGACTTCCTTTTCTGCACCCTGCCCTTCACGTGCCTAAAGAGCCATTCCTCGTATTTCGCAATTCCAGCCAGTTTTTTGCCTAGCAATATGGAAGACGTGTCGGAAAAACCCTTTTCTATTTCGTCCATTCAGTTACCCTTGCCAACTATTTCAACTACCGAGATCGCAGTGTGTTTTGCCTCGAGAGTGTCCGCTATTTCGCCCTGAAGCTTCTCTTTTAGTGCTGCGAATTTGTCCGCCGGAAGTTCAAGATTTCCGATGCAGCGGCGCTTGGAGCGCAGGTTGAAAGAGAATAGGCAGTTTTGGCAGTTCTCGAGGTTGGAAGAGTAGATTATGTCCTGTGAAAGGTAGATGTGTACGCCCTCCCAGATGCGGCTTGCCTCGTATGTTTCGAATGCCTTTGCCGCAAAGTGCGTGCCCTTGCCTATGCTGTGCCCGCCGAATATGTACTCGCTGTATTTTGAGAGGTAGGTGTGCGCCACATATTTGCTGTAAAATACGTCGTGCGCCTTGTAAACGTAAGTCGAGTCCACTACGCGGTTTGAGAGAACCGCGTTGCTCGAGTTGCCAAGCACGTCATTGCCGGAATAGTAGAAGCGCTCTTGAAGTGCGCTGAGGATGGAATCTATGTCCTTGATTGAGTTGATGTTCAGCTTGCCCTTATCCACAAGTTTTGAGTAGCCCTCAAGCTCGTCGCCGGAAATGAATTTCGAGCCCAATTCATAATCGCCTGTCACTACGACCGTTTTTCCAGAGAGGGCGGATTTTTCCA
>JAPLWZ010000148.1 GCA_026396335.1 Microcaldota archaeon
AACAAGCAGGAGCACTGCGATAACAACGTTCTGCGTTTCCACTATTTGTTCATGCGGGCACGCCGCTCCTGCAACATCCGTGCAGCTGCCTGCAGCCAGCTGGTTCAGCGTGCCATTGTAAAAGTAAACTGAAACTGCGAGCACGATTAGTAGCAGCGCAATTATTCCAAACAGCATCTTATTTTCCCTAAATTCCATCCAAACACCTACTTGAAACTAGTTTCATAAGTATATTAATAAAGCGTTTCCAAGCCTGTCAAGCAACGTTCAAATGGTGATGATATGGCAAAGCAAACATTCAAGGTACAGGGCATGCACTGCTCCGCGTGCGAGAAACTCCTGGCAATGGACATCAGTGCGCTCAAGGGCGTGAAGAAAGTATTGGCAAATGCCGCAAAGGGCACAGTGGATGTTGAAGGCGAAGGCTTCAGCGAGGCAGAGATAAAGAAGACAATCAAGGACGACGGATACAAAGTTTGAACAGGTGAAAAAATGGCAGATGAACTACCAAAGCAGAAATTCAGGCAAGAGCTATTCGGCTACGTTTCAAGCATAGTTGGCGGCCACGGGCACGTTCGCACCGAGCGCAAGCTTGCAGTAATGTCAATCGCAAGCATAGTGTTGCTTCTGCTCATCGGCTTTTTCGCCTATATTTTCTACCTCTCCTCATACACTGGCATTGAGAAACTGGTGCCTTACTTGCTCTACACTCTCCTTTCAGCAGTCGCACTAACAGCAGCACTCGCGCACCACTACGCGCACAAGTCAAGCTTCACCTGCATGGAAGGCATGATGGTGGGCATGACAATCGGCATGATCGGCGGATTTCTTTTCGGCGCAATAATCGGTGCGACAAACGGCATGTTCGCAGGCTCGGTATTCGGAATGGCAGTCGGCATGGCATTCGGCGCATACGCAGGCAAGTGCTGCGGCATAATGGGTTTCATGGAAGGGCTCATGGGCGGCCTGATGGCGGGCACAATGGGCGCCATGCTTTCAGTCATGATGGCACTTGACAACCTCGCGCTCTTCATGCCCATTCTCATGGCATCCTGCCTTGCAATACTCGGTAGCTTCGCATACATGATCCACACATCCGCGGGCAAGCGCGAGGAGGGCAAGGTAATGGGCTTCGCAGTATTTTTTGCAATCTGCGTTGGGCTCGTTCTGCTCACAACAGCAGTAATGCTCTTCGTACCTCGCTCCACGGCAGTAATATTGTGAACGTGATTTTATGATGAAAAAAGAGGACTTTTCCATAAATGGGATGCATTGCGCGAGCTGTGCTGCACTCATCACCCGAGGGGTTTCGAAACTGCCCGGCGTGAAAAGCGCTAACGTGAATTACGCGGCAGCGCGCGCACAAGTGGAATACGACGAGAGCGCGCTTTCACAGCAGCAAATACTCGAGCGCATCGCCACGCTAGGCTACACTGCACAGGCGGGATTCGATTCGGAGCGCGAAAAGAAAGAGCGCGCGCACGAAATAGCAGACCTAAAGCAAAAACTCATCATCGGCGCAGCACTCGCAATACCTGCAGTCGCACTTGGAATGTTCCTGATGGACTTCCCCTATCGCCTCTGGCTCCTATTCGCACTCTCAACGCCAGTGCAGTTCATAGTGGGCAGGAGTTTCTACCAGGGCGCAATTGCAGCAGCGCGCAACCGCACGGCATCCATGGACACACTCATTGCAGTGGGCACCAGCGCGGCATACCTATTCTCGCTCGCAGCACTCGCCGGCCTGGTAATGGAGCAATATTTTGAAGTATCAGCATCCCTAATCACACTAGTAATACTAGGCAAGTATCTGGAAGCAGTTGCAAAGGGCCGCACAAGCGAGGCAATCCGCAAACTCATGGACCTCTCGCCCAAGATGGCAACAGTAATACGTAAAGGAAAGGAAATGCGCATACAATCCGCTGATGTAATCGTTGGCGACCTAGTAATCGTAAAGCCGGGCGAACGCATACCGGTTGACGGCATAGTGCTTGAAGGCGACTCATCTGTTGACGAATCGCTTGTGACAGGCGAATCGATACCTGTAGAAAAGACAAAGGGCAGCCGCGTAATAGCTGGAACAATAAACAAGCACGGCGCGCTCACATTCAAGGCAATGAAAGTCGGCAAGGACACCACTCTTGCGCAGATAGTCCGGCTCGTAGAAGAAGCACAGGGCAGTCGCGCGCCCATACAGCGCTTCGCAGATACCATCAGCGCCTATTTCGTGCCCGTAGTAATAGTCATCGCCGCACTCACATTCGGCTACTGGTATTTCGCAGCAGCACAGCCCTTCGCGCTCTCGCTCATATTCGCAGTATCTGTTCTCGTGATCGCCTGCCCCTGTGCACTGGGTTTGGCAACCCCCACTGCAATAATGGTGGGCACAGGCATAGGCGCGCAAAAAGGCATCTTGATAAAAAACGCGGAAGCACTCGAGCAGATGCACAAGATAAACGCAGTCATCTTTGACAAGACTGGCACAATAACAGAGGGCAAGCCGCGTGTGACGGATATCGTTCCAACCTCATCCATCTCACCATCAACTCTCCTCTTTCTGGCAGCATCGCTTGAGAAGCCCTCCGAGCACCCTCTCGCAGAATCAATAGTGAACGAGGCAAGGGCGCGCAAAATAACACTCTCAAAAGTGACTGGCTTCAAGTCGCTTTCAGGCAAGGGTGTAATTGGAAAAATCGGGAAAGAGAAATACCAGATTGGAAACTCGCGCCTGTTCGGCACTCTTACTGGCAAAGCGCACACTGTATCGCAACGGCTTGAATCAGAAGGTAAAACAGCCATGCTTGTGGGCAAGGAAAAGCAAATAATCGGTGTAATTGCAGTAGCGGACGACGTAAAACAGACCTCGCAACAGGCAGTCACTGAACTGCACAAGCTCGGCATAGAAAGTTGGCTGATAACTGGCGACAATGAGCGCACGGCAGCGGCAAT
>JAPLWZ010000125.1 GCA_026396335.1 Microcaldota archaeon
TTTTTCGACCGTATACAGGAACATCCATTTCACCTGTTCACATTGTATTAACAAACATTTAAAAGCGTTAATATGATGTTAACACTGTTAAGAACGAATTAACACACAAACAAGAACAGGATTAAGTAATGGATAAAAACCTGTGAGGAGTACCGCTAGATATGGACGAAAAAATCAAACTGGTTGGGGCGCTTGTCGCCATCGTTATATTCGGCGCGCTCGTGCTTTCTTTCTTCACATCTGTGCCAAAAAGCACGTATGAGGAATTGAAGACTGCCTGCGATTCTGCCAAGGCAGATGCGGCATCGCAATTGTCCGCGGAAAAAGGAAAATCGAGTTTCACCGCGCAGTCGCTTGCGGATTGTGTTACGCAGAAGAAGGGAGGAGAGGAGCTTCTTGCTGCGAGGAACGCTGAACTTGAGGGGCTGAGGGCAAAATCGGCCATTCTTTCGGCTGCAAGGGTGAAAGCGGATGCGCACCAGCAGTATGTGCTTCTCCTGCAGTATTACAACGACGGATTCGGGCCGAACAGCGTGCTGAACAACGAGAAGATGGGAAAGATACAGGCTCAACTTACCGTAGTTGGCGATGCGGATGTGACGGGATTTTTCAATTCAATAAGAAGCTGCAGCACGCTTCTGGGCTGCCAGTCAGCGAAGAGCAATTTCATCAATGCAGCAGAGCAGAGAATGGGCATGCTTGCAAATGAGACGACTGAAATCGTAAAGAGCAGTTGAACCGGCATGGCGTTACCCGCAACGGATTACTAATATATATAAAATGGAAAGCAATAGAGCATCTGTTCTAAACTTAGGTTAAGGTGTGGAAAATGAGGAAGTTCAAGACTACTGAAGAAGTACAGATACCTGCAAAGCTCATAGACCAAGTCATAGGCCAGGACGAAGCGGTAAAGATCGTGAAGAAGGCAGCGGCACAGAAGAGAAACGTGCTCATGCTTGGCTCGCCTGGCACTGGTAAGTCCATGCTTGCGCAGGCGATGGCGGAGCTCATGCCCATAACCGCGCTTGAGGATGTGATGGTCTACCCGAACCCAAACGAGGAGAACCGCCCGATTATCCGGACTGTTAAAACTTACCCGAGCGATGATGAAATAAAGCGCGACCCGCAGCTTGCGCAAATGTATGCCGCGTGGAACCAGATGAAGATGATGGTGCGACAGCTTACCCCCAAGGGTGCGGCTCCGCCGAAAGAGGAGGACCTCGGGCAGGGGCGCATGATACAGCAGGCAATGCGGAATCGCGACAACATGCAGGGCAAGGGCATATCCGGCGGAATGGTAATCCTCTTTGTAGTGGTTGCCGCGATTATTTTCCTATACATAACAGGCTCATTAAACAACGAGAACAAGTGGTTAGTGCTTGCAGTAATACTAGGGCTTGGCATACTTTTCCTGCTTTATAAGTTCACTACTAATTTTGGGAAGAGAATGGGGCTTGTGGACACGAACGAGCCTAAACTTATAGTTGACAATTCAGGCAGGAAGACCGCACCTTTTGTAGATGCAACCGGCTCAAAGGCAGGCGCTCTTCTCGGAGACGTGAAGCACGACCCGCTGCAGTCAGGCGGGCTTGGAACTCCTGCGCACATCCGAGTGGAGTCAGGCGCAATACACCGCGCGAACAAGGGAGTGCTTTTCATCGATGAAATCGCCTCGCTTCGCCCGAGAAGCCAGCAGGAGCTGCTCACTGCCATGCAGGAGAAGAAGTATTCCATTACTGGACAGTCTGAAAACTCATCCGGCGCTATTGTGAAGACCGAGCCGGTGCCCTGCGACTTTGTACTTGTTGCCGCAGGCAATTCAATGGATATCCGGGGCATGCATCCTGCTCTCCGCTCAAGGATTCGCGGCAACGGCTACGAAATATTCGCACAGGACACAATGGACGACACGCCTGAGAATGTGGACAGGTACGTGCAGTTCGTTGCGCAGGAAGTGAAGAAGGACAAGAAAATCCCGCATTTCACTTATGATGCAGTTGAGGAAATAGTTGACGAGGCGAGAAGGAAGGCAGG
>JAPLWZ010000109.1 GCA_026396335.1 Microcaldota archaeon
GGTATGTCGCCAATCACGCGCCCCGGGCGCTTGCTAAGAACGATAACGCGGTCTGCCATGAGCACTGCCTCTTCGATAAGATGGGTGATCATGAGGAATGTGTTTGTCACTGTGCGCGAGTCGTTCCATATTTCCAATACATCTCGCCTGAGCTGGTCTGCTGTCATTGCGTCAAGCGCGGAAAAGGGCTCGTCCATCAAAAGCACTGCAGGCTCGACTGCCAAGGCGCGCGCGATTCCGACACGCTGCTTCATGCCGCCGGAAAGTTCGTACGGGTATGCGTCAGCGAAGTCATCGAGGTCCATCATCTTTATGTACTTCATTATGGTGGGCTTGCGCTTCTCTTTTGAGACGCCGACAGACTGCAGCCCGAGTTCGATATTTTCGTAAACCGTCCTCCATGGAAGAAGCGCGAATGTCTGGAAAATCATTGCTGAATTCCTCGGGTCAGGGCCGGTTATGTCCCTGCCTCTGAAAAGCGCCTTGCCCGTTGTTGGCGTGTCAAGCCCGGCGACAATGCGCAAAAGCGAGGACTTGCCGCAGCCGGATGGCCCTAGAACACAAACGAATTCGTGCTCAGAAATTGTAAAGGAAACGTCATCAAGGACTTTTGTCTTGCCGCGCGCGTCGGTGTACTCCTTTGTCAGATGGCGCACTTCTATTTCAGGCGTGAATACCATAGATACCACTTGCTTTCAATTATCAAACTCAATCACTATACGTTCTCGAACTTGTACCTTTCCGCATAATTGAACAGCGGCCTCCAGATGAAGAAATTCATCGCTAGCACGATTATGCTCATGGATGCCACGGCGAGCGTTATTACCCATGGCTCTGGGTGCGCAGCAAGCGTGGACTCGGTCAGAAATGAGCCCAACCCAGGCACCGCATATACGGCTCCTTGATAATTTATATATTCACTGACGATGAGCGCGTTCCATGCCCCGCCCCATGCCTGTATGCTTCCAAGTATCACGCCCGGGATTATTGCCGGGAAAATTATTGCCAAGTACAGCTGCCAGCCCCGCAAATCAAATGCGCGCGATGCCTCGAGTATGTTTCCAGGGATTGCCTTCACCGCGCCCACTATGTTGAAGAGCAGGTACCATTGCGCGCCAGTGAGTATGAGAATGACTGATGCGAGCTCTATGCTTGCCTGCACACCGACCAACGGAAGCATGAAGTGGATGACCACTATCACGATGAATGGGAAGAGCGCAAGCGCAGGCGTGGATTGGCCTATGTCAAATATTGGCATGAATATGCTTGAGAGCGTTTTGCTTCTCGCCACCATTATCCCGACTGCAAGCGTCCAGGCAAGCGCGATTATGTACGCGAGGTAAATCCGTGCGAACGAATACAATGCGAGTATCGGGAGGGTTGCTACTTCAGGGTGGGTTGCAATTGCCGTTTCCAGGCTGTTGAGCGGCATGGCGGAAAGTGCGCTTCCCACGAAATGCGCAAGCAAGACCATTATCAGAATGAAGAGTATCACGTAGATTGCGAGAAGCACGATTGGCGGCCTGTCAGTGTGCCTCCGCTTGCTTGGCACGTGGCGCAAGAAGCGCAGCATCCTGCCGTATGTCGCCTGCACCACCTCAACTGCCGCATCGAGCCGGTCGCCGTATTTTGTTTCCAATTTGTCAACAAAATAGATCAGGTGGCGGATTGGCCCGAACTCGGAAAACACGGGCGGCTTTGTTTCTTCGGAGAGCATTGTCTGCACTGAGAAATATTTCGCGTATTCCGAAAGCGGCTTCCAGACAAATGAGTTTATTGCGAATACTGTTGCGATGAATACGAACAAGCCCAAAATTGCGGAGGGAAGGTTGCCTTGTGCGAATACCGCGGTGCCCAAGAAGGAACCGATGCCCGGGAGAGAGTGCACAGTTACCCCGTATGTCAAAAGTTCGGCTGCCACAAGGAAATACCAGCCGCCGCCCCATGCGAGTATGGAGCCGGTCACGAAAGATGGGAATATTGCTGGGAACACTACGTGGCGCACGTATTTCCAGCCGCGCAGGCCGAATGAGTTTGATGCTTCGCGCAGGTCGTTTGGAATGTTTCGCACTGCGGAAAGCACTGAGAAAGTGACTGCCCATGCCATTCCTGTGAATATGAGTATGACTGATGCGACTTCATAGCCAAGCTCGCCAGGCAGAAGGCCGTTTGGGCCGGAGAAGAGGAGCACTGCTGCCGGCAAATATCCAAGGACCGGAATTGATTGGAGAATGTCAAGGACAGGCAGCATGAATATGCGCGGGCGGCGGTAAAGCCCTGCCGTTATGCCGTAAACGAGCGAGAAAATAACTACTAGAACGTAAGCGGCAAACATCCGGATTACCGAGCGCAGCACGTAATATGGGAGGAGCGGCACCTCAGGGTTGGAAAGTATCTGCCCCCATGAGCCAAAGTAAGTGAAAATGATTGCCGGCACTGCGACAAGAAGCGCAAAAGCAGCCGCAATCGTACGCGCGTTTTTCAAATTTTCCACCCTGTCGCGAATCGGTCAGGAAATAAAAAAAATAAACGAGAAAAAATAAAAATAAATAAA
>JAPLWZ010000018.1 GCA_026396335.1 Microcaldota archaeon
TAGGAAACGCGAGTATGATGACGAAATCGGCAAGTACATGAAAAAGCACGATGATACGGTATCGCTCGAAGAGATAGTCTTCATAGAAAAGAAGGAAAAGAAAGAGAAAACGGAAGAGTAAACGACGGAGTAAAAGAAAAAACAAAAGGAAGACTAAAAAAAATAACGAACTTTTTTTAGGACAGCAAGAGCTTCAGGTAGAACAGCGGCGACTGGTAGCCCTGCTTCGCCACAGTGTTCGAGAAGGTCCCGGCAATCGCCTCGCGCGCCTTGTCTGATGTCGCAGCCTTATTCACCACCAAATCAAGCAGCCACTCATAATGCCCGAGCTTCTGCATAGTATAGGAGGTATTCAGCTCGTTCCAGATCTCCTTCCAGAGCCTCTCTTCGTAAACAGCAAGGAACTTTTCGCTCGTGTCATTCGCAGTGAGCGCCTCATCCGCGACTTTTGATGCAATGAAGCCGGATGTCATGGCATTTCCAATCCCTTCGCCGGAGAACGGATCTACCAATCCTGCCGAGTCCCCTATGAGCATTACATTGTCAGCGTGCACCTTTCTCTTTTTCGAACCAAACGGCAAGCTCCACGCCTTGAGCGGAGAAACCATCTTCGCATTCGCAAACCTTTCCTTGAAAAGCGGGTTTGTCGCAATCGCATCCAACATTGCCTTGTCTAGTTTCGCATCTTTTTTCCGAACATCTGCCATTATCATGCCTATTCCGACGTTCGCAAGCCCGTTTTCGAGCGGGAAAATCCAGAAGTAGCCTGGCATGCAGGATTTTACGAAATGGATTTCAATAGTGTCATTCATTCCGGTAACACCGGAATAATACGCACGGTAGGCAAGGCAGGTGTGGTCAGGGTCGACTTCAGGTCCGCGCACTTCGCGGGCAATAAGCGAACTCACGCCGTCCGCGCCGATAATGATTTTTCCGCGGAACTCGGCATCGGTCCCATCGTGCATTTTCGCCTTTACGCCGACAATCTTCCCGTTTTCGCGTATCACGGAAAGCACGTTCGCCCCCTCGTGCGTGTGCGCGCCCGAGTGCTTGGCATTGTTCCAAAGCAAATTGTCGTAAACCAGCCGCCTGCAAACATATCCTTTCGCAATTCCCTGGTCATTTTTCCTGAACGGGATGGAAACCTGCTTTCCGTTTGGCGATGAAAAAGTAATGCCTGTAATAATCGCGTGATCCGCCTTCTCAAGCGTCTCAATCAATCCAAGTTCCTTAAGGACTTTCAATGACTTTCCGGAAATGGCGTCGCCGCAGGTCTTGTCGCGTGGCCATTTTTCCTTGTCCAAAAGCAGCACTTTCCTCCCTTTTTTAGCAAGGAAGGACGCGGCAGTAGAGCCTCCTGGCCCTCCTCCGACAATGATGACATCGTAGAAAATCTCTTCAGACATGTTCAAACACCCATGTGCGTTTCATCTCACTTCTTGAGCCAAATGAATAAAAAACATGGCACTCGTACAGACAACTATGGCAAACAGCACAGTTTTCTCGGGCGTGAAGGTCACCTGGCTCGGGCATGCATCAGTAATGCTCGAAGCTGACGGACTCGTATTCTATATCGACCCGTTCGTCCTCCCGCGCGGCGCAAAACCCGCGGACGTGATCCTCTACACTCACTCTCACTTTGACCACGCAGTGGCAGCGCCTTCAATCACAAAAAGCACAACGATAACAATCGCGCACCGATCCTGCAAGCTGCCAGTCCGCCTCATCGACGTTGGCGCAAAGGAAAAAATCGGCGGGGTAATAGTGGAAGCGGTTGATGCATACAACATAAGCAAGAGTTTCCACCCGCGCGGCGCCGGGGCAGGGTTCATAATACGCTTCAAGTCGGGGGCAGTCTACATAGCGGGCGACACGGATAACATTCCCGAGATGAAAACCTACAAGTGCGACATAGCAATTGTCCCGATTGGCGGCACCTACACAATGGACGCAAAAGAGGCATCTGACGCAATCGCGGCAATCTCGCCAAAGGTCGCAATTCCCTACCATTACGGCTACCTTGCGGACTTGCCAGGCGACCCGCAGGGCTTCCGCGCGCTAGTCGAGCAGAAAACAAACGGAAAAACAGACGTTAGGCTTCTTGAGATGGCGAAGTAAACTAGTGGATCGGCTCGCTGACTGGCTTCCTTGCGTTGATGAACGTCTTAAGGCTCCCGCCGAGTACGACTGCATCATTTTGGAGTTCTGTTTTGTAATACGCCTTTACCTCACTGCGTATCTTGCCTGCAATTTCAACCACTCGCACGTTCACGTCCCTGCGGTCAGGCAGGGTCTTCAAGAAATCAAAGCGCTTGCCAAGCGTGTCAAGCCTCCTGGTTCCTTGTTCTTTTGTTTCAATCTTCTTGGTTTGTATCATCAAAATCACCGGTGTTTTTCCTTATTGGGTTCTATTCCCACTTTTTTCCCACTAAACATTTTATAAAGCTATTGCTAAGTAGGAAAAAATCAGCCGTGCGCACTCATTCCCAGTAGCTTTCCTTAACTTTCGCGCCCGCGCGTGCAAGTGCGGACTTTATCCCGTCAATTCCAGCCTTGCCAGGGTTGCACTCCACAACCCATTCCGCAGCCTCTCCCCTGTTGGACGAGTGCGACTGCGTTGAAACCAAGTCAACTTTGATGCGGGCAAGCGCGGACGCAGCTGACGCAAGCGCGCCTGGTTTGTCAGAAAGGAGTATGTGCAATTTCAAAAGTTTCTTCTCGTGCGCAGGCTCAATCTTGACGAAGTTTCCAACCCTGTCCATTTCAAGCACGACTTTCTCGCCCGCCTTCAAATTCAGCGCGTCCCTTATGGACTGCGGGATCAGCACGCGCCCTTTTTCATCAACAGAAGAAATATTTTTTCCAGCCATTTGCATCATCCGCTCTTTCTCAGATAACAATAATAAACTCTAACTCCACATTTCCAAACATGGGGCGTAGTGGGGCGCACCTGTTTCTCGTTTTCACTCTGCTATCAATATCATCACTGGCATTTTCAGGTGCAGCTGGTTCATTTTCAGAGTGCTATCTTACACTAAAACCCTACAGTTTCTGGAACTCGCAATCTTACCTGCTCGGAAACCCATTCATCACGCCTGGCGCAGGTTTCTTCTCCCACACAAACATCTACGACACAAGTTTCGATTCCGCAGAGCAGAGTCTTGGCATACAAAATATCCAGGTCGCCGGGCCCGAGCGACTTGGCGCAGATCTTTCTTCCACGGGTGAATCCCTCTCATCCGCACGCTCTTCCCTCTCCAAGGCAAAAGCATCCTCCGCAACTGCGCATTCCCTTTCGCTTGCCGCACAAAAAGAGCTCAACGAACGGCCTGGCATGAAATGGGTGTTGTGTTTTGATGTGTCTGCATACAAGCTCGTGTCTCCAGTTCCATCTGTTTGTACCTATGCATACAATTACGAACCGGCATATTGGGGCGTGCTTTCCAACTCTGCGGATGCATTTTCAAGCGCGGAATCCGCTGCTTACGCAGTAGCCCAGAAAATGGATGAAATTCATGGTAATCTCGCTCTCGCAGGTGCGGGATCTGAAAACTACACTGGTGCGGCAAAGGACCCGTTCTTCGAGGCAAATGCGTATCTTTCTTCTTCCGGAAAATGCCAGCAGGACTTGCAATCGGCGAACGCAATCATCACGTATTTCGAGTCAAGTCCAATTCTGCCCGATTTCCGATCAGTTGGTTTTGCTGCTCACTTGCAGCGAATTGCTGATGATTCATCCGATTCGTCCATAATGAAAATGGCGGGCACCTATGCCTCTCTTCAAGCTGCATTTAGCGCAATGGAAAACGAATGGAAAATCGAACAAAAACATGCACAAGATTCTCAAAAAACGCTCGCAGAAAAAATAAAAGAAACAGAATCGGATAATCTCTGGAAACTCGCCATGTTCACAAGCGAGCCGACTGCCAGCGCGGCAGAGGCAAGGAAAGGGGGGTCTCAAGCATACAGTGACTTTGTCGATATTTATGCGCAACAGGATCTAGCTGATGAATACCTCAAAAACGCAAATGCTGAACATGGGGCAAACACGCAGGATTATCTGGCAAACTCATTATCTTTCGCAACTGCATCCAATGCAATTTCAACGCACGCCCTCAATTCACTTGAAAGCATACGCGCAGAAGCCGCATCTGAAGTCGAATCGGAAAAGTCGCTTGCCAGCGGACTTATTTCAAAGGCAAACGCCAAAGTATCTGGCGCATCCTCCTCGTTCGCAGACGCACAAGCGCTCCAGGAAGCAAACGATCTTCTTACGCAGGCACAAGCCTCTTACGATTCAGCGGCATTCTTGCCTAGTCTTGGCGGGCAGTTTGAGGCATATTCGAACGCGGCAAAATTCGCGCAACAAGCGCTTGATGTCTCGGCAACCGGCGGCTCGCGCGATCTTAAGCAGCAGATTTCGGATCAATTGGCCGCATTCAAAAAATTCCTGTCGCAGGCAAAGGGCTGGAATTTAGTGGATGTGAGTTACGCAACATCGCATCTTACTGCGTATGAAACAGCAATGGGCAATGCTCCTTCTGCAAATACTCTTCTGGCAATCGGAAAAGCGGCAGATGCGGACAGGCAGTCCATTCTCAATGACATAAACGTACAATACTCCGATCTTGGCGTAAGATACACGGCTGCAAGAGAAAAAGTCTTGGCGCTTCGCACACAGGATTCTTCTTTCCTCTCGCCGCAGTTCGACCGCATCGTGCCCTATTTCCCAGCCAGCAAATTCAACGCAGAACTGTCAATCGCGCACTATTCAGAAATAATGTCTGCGCTGAATGCAGTGGATGAACGGGCAATATCCCAGTCAAAATCCTACCTATCCGCCCTTCTCACCAAAAACTCACGGACATCTGCGCTCTCCGACACACCTGTGCTTGGTTTCCAAACCCGCTACGCAGTAACAATCTACACTTCAAACCCAAGCGCACTATCCTACTCTGGTCCAGTGCAGTTCTCAACATTCACAGATAATCAAATTTTCTCATCAGATTTTACTGGCGGTGACACAATCAGCGATGCATTCTCAACCTCAATCGGGGCAAGCGCAGCCTCTGCAAAAAGCATTCGCAACCCCGGGCAATACCAAACAGCAATCGAAGTGCCAGCAGTATCAGCAAACTCCTACTTGACATTCAATTTCGAAGGCACGAATTCTCCCGCGCAAATAACTTCCTCTTCTATAGGGTGCACAGATGCATCATCTATTGGCGCGCAGGCAAGCGGGGAAGTGGGCTTTTTCACAACCCGCAAATTGGAAAAATTAATTTTCAGTATTCCTGCGCTTCAATCATCAGCAGATTCATACGCACTCTACTCTGGTAGGCACTATGCTCTGCAGCCAACATATGCATCTGGCGGGGAAAGCGCACTTCAAGGCGAGGTAACAAACGTGGCTGCGGGTGCAAACAGGGCAACTGTTTCCTACAGGCTCACTTCGCCGTTTATTGTTTCACAAGGCATACGCGCCTACGAATCAACAGGCATAGGGGCAAAGAAAGCAACATTCCAAATCGACGTAATGGATACGGCAATTGACTGCGGCACTGCGCGCGTTTCATGGCGCGAGCCATTCAAGGGGATTTCAAGCCTTTTGGTCACACCGCTCGCACAGGAAAAAATCTCGCAGCCGCGCGCAGTTGAATCTGCAAATGGCACTGACGTATCCTTCACATTCTCGCCTCTGCTGGCAGGCGAAGATGCATCGTTCGTTGTAACTTACACAATCTCAGATACAACCCAAGCACTCACAGATGCGCTTTCACAAGCACAGCAGCAGGTGAATTCATACGGCAGAGACAGGGACAAAATCTCGCTTTTACAGGCGCAGGCACTCGCAGCACAGGGCAAGTCTGACGAGGCGCTCGCAATACTTTCCAAGATGCTTGCTGAAGGCAGCCAAATCATAGTGTCCTATGCTGATTACCAGGATTTCCAAACAACAATGGCAAACGCAAAGTCCATTCTAACAGACGCAACAGCGGTGCAAATGCAACTTTCCGATGAAAATGCAACTGAAACAGCAAGCGGGCTTTCCACAATAACATCCAAACTCGAGTCAGCCCTATCTTCCGCATCATCTGAAGCAGAATCAAAGGGTTATTCTTCGGGGCTGGCATCTCTTCGCAAGGCAGTGTCTGACTTCCGCTCATCGCTTGCCTCATTTGCATGGAGTGCATCATCTTCAGCTGCAGACAATTACGCAAAGATAAGGAAATCCGCAACGCCTACTGCATCTATGTCTGGATTTGCGTCTGACACAGCACTTTCATCTACACAAGCGGCAATCTCAACTTCACAAAAGGAATACTCAAAAGGAAAATACTTGCAGTCCATAATTTACTC
>JAPLWZ010000055.1 GCA_026396335.1 Microcaldota archaeon
CCTTCTTCAGTTTTTCAATCAAGTGCTTATTGCCAAGATAAAGCGGCACGCGCGCATCCACGTTCGTTTCCTTTGCATCAAGAAGCGATCCCTTGCTGCCATCATAGCTTGCGCCCCCAGCATTCTCCCAGATGAATGACATTGGCGCAGCCTCGTAAACAAGCCGCAGCTTCCCTTTCGGGCTCTTCTTAGTGGATGGATAGGCAAAGAACCCTCCCCTGTGCAGTATCTGCGATAAATCAGCAACAAATGCGCCCGAGTACCGAGCCTTCAGTTTCTCGGTTTTGAACAAATCCTTTGCAAATTTCATGAAGTTTGAATCCCAGTCAAGCGGCTCGCCGCCAATTCCAAATACTTCGCCAGGTTCCTTTACTTTCAAATTCTCAAACAACAACTGAAATTCCGCATTCCCGTCAGAATCATAGTGCTTGACAAATTCGTGCGTGCCCTTTCCAATCGTGTAAACAAGCGTATTCATAGGTCCATATAGTTTGTACAATGCAGCAACAAGCTTCCTGCCAGTCAACGGCAAATCCTCCCTGTAAACGCCGAATATGGAACCGATCGGATTATTCGTTGAAATATTAGACGACCCATCCAGCGGGTCCATGGTAATCACAAAAGGCGCATTCGGATTCGCAGTAAGCGGCTCCTTCAGCTCCTCTGAATAAATTTTTCGCACTAAACCAGTCTTAATCAGATTGTCGCAGAGAAAGCCGTTCACCCAATCATCCAGCTTGGCAACCACTTCGCCGTACTTGTTCTTGTCGCCCATTGTCCCGCGCAAATACTTCGGGAACTGGTGCTGCGCATCAAGCGCAGTATAGGCATAAGTCAGAATCAGCTTCTGCAATTCCGCATCCGCGCCCGATTTTTTCAGGTGATGCGCAAGGGTGACGACTTTGTCTTCCATCAAAACCACTGCCTATTTACTTGAAAATTATTTTCTTTATTTCTTCAGTAATCTTCATCGGGTTGTCATTCTGCCAGACATTCCTGCCAACAGCGAGTCCCGCGCCGCCGCCAGCCACAATATTCATTACCATCTTCAAAAATTCCCCGTCTGGCTGCTTGCTCCCGCCCGCAGAAATCACTTTGCATCTCCCGGCAGAGGCAACAACCCACTTCATTGCATCAACCGAGCCGGGGTAATTTATCTTCACAATATCCGCGCCGAGTTCCAAAGCAACGCGCGCAGCATAGGCAACCATTGCTGGATCCTTTTCATTAGGAACATGTTTCCCGCGCGGGTAAGCCCAGACAACGCAAGGGAGTCCGTAATCGTGCGCCTCGCGCTCAATCACTCCAAAGTCGCGGAACATGTCCGCCTCGCGCGGCGAGCCCACATAAATAGTATAGCCAATTGCATCTGCGCCAAGATCCACTGCCTCCTTTACAGACGCAATAGGCGACGAATACGCCTCATCCTTCGGCACAATTTCCGTCCTGCCGTTCATTTTCAAAATCAGCGGCACATTGCCCGAGTAGCAGTCTTTGTAATGCCTTGCCACGCCCTTTTGCAGCGCAAAGCCAGTGAATCCGCCCTTGGCGGCAATATCGCAAACGTATGCAGGGTCAATATTCTTCGAATTGAAATCGCGCGGGCCGTGCTCCAGCCCCTGGTCCATTGCGAGTATGAGCACCTTTCCATTCTTCGCAATCTTTCCAAGATGAACTTCAGTTTTGCCTTTCATGTAGAACACCTCTGATCGAACAAAACTCGGGCTTCAGGAATAAAAACCCGCCCCCACAAAGATTTCCATGGCGAAAATCAAGTCTGCAACAATAGGGATTTTCCACCACGACTGCCAGACTTCACTTTCAACTGAAAAGTTCCCGGGCGTGACACTTGAGCAGGTGAGTCCAATAGTTTACATCAACAAAAAGCCAAGCTGGCTTGACTACAGCCTGATGTGGCGCATCGAGGCTAATTCGCCTTCCGAACTTGAGGAGTACCTGTCATTCGTGCAGCATGACAAGGCGACAAAGAAAATGCACGTGCTTGAAAAGGCAAACAACAATGCACTCATACTCCTCCGCTTCAAGGGCGCAAATTCCACTTATGATGCGGTTCTCAAAAACAAGGTGACGCAAACCTCGCCAGTGGTCACAAAAGCTGGCTATGAAACATACAACCTTGTGGCAGAGTCTCCGAAAAACATAGAGAAAATGCTCAAGGAACTTTCCTGCATAGGCGACG
>JAPLWZ010000116.1 GCA_026396335.1 Microcaldota archaeon
GTATTGGTGGCCGCGCGAATCCATTGACTCGCCCCGCTCGCGTGGTGGTGGCCCTCGCCTTCCCCTTCCGCCGCGTGAGTCGTGCCTGCCGCCTTCACTCCTTCCGTGGCCGCCTTCGCTTCCGCCTTCGCGTGAGCCGCCGTGCCCACCGTGTCCGCTTTGCGAACCGAAGTGGCCGCGCGGGCTTCCAAACCTGCCGCCGCGATGATCGCTTCTGCCGCCTTCACGCTCGTGCGTGTGCTCGGTGAACCTAACGCGCTTGGGAAGCTCTTCCAGTTTCACCTGGACATGAAGCTCCTCAACTTTCGAGTCAGTCACTTTCTCAATGATCGGAATTATGCTTGTCTGGTCAAAGAACACAAGCGAGATTGCCTCGCCGTCCTTGCCCATCCTGCCCGTGCGCCCTATCCTGTGCGTGTATGTATAGGGGTCATCGGTCAGGTCGTAGTTGAATACGTGCGAAATTCCGGTCACATCAAGCCCGCGGGATGCGAGGTCGGTTGCGACAAGGATGTTGATGTGCGCTTTCCTGAACGCATCCATTGAGCGGTCGCGCTTGTTCTGCGACATGTCGCCGTGAAGCGCAAGGGACTTAAAGCCCCGGTCAACGAGTATGTCATTGAGCCTGTCAGCCCCGTGCTTGGTGCGCACGAATATGAGCGCAAGGGTCGGCTTTTTCTGCACGAGCAGCATGAGAAGCACGTTCAATTTATCGAACTTGCTTGTCTCCACAAAATACTGCTTTATTTTCTTCACTGCAATGTCGTCTCCGCTGACACGCAGCTCCTGCGGAGACTTCATGTAGCGCTTTCCGAGTTCCAATATTTCTGGCGGAAGCGTTGCTTAAAAGAGAAGCGTCTGCCTGCTGTGAGGGGTTGTTGCGAGGATTTTTTCTATGTCATCGCGGAAGCCCATGTCAAGCATCCTGTCCGCCTCGTCAAGCACCACTACCTGTATCTTGTCAAGGTGGATTGTCTTCCTTTCCATGTGGTCCATTATCCTGCCAGGGGTTCCAACAACAATGTCAACGCCCCTGTTCAGTTCCCTGATTTGCTTTTCAATATCAGTGCCGCCGTAAACAGCAATCACTCTTGCGCCTGTGTACTTGCCGATTTTCTCAAGTTCCACTGCCACCTGCACTGCGAGCTCGCGGGTCGGGACAATTACGAATGCGTGCGGGCGCGAAGGCTCCACGAATTTTCCCTTGCCGGATGCGAAAAGTTTTTCGAGGATGCAGATGCCGAAGGCTGCTGTCTTTCCAGTGCCTGTCTGCGCCTGCCCTATGAAATCCTCGCCCTGTATCAGAAGAGGTATCCCCTGTTCCTGTATCGGCGTAGGGTTCTTGAAACCCATTTCGTCGAGCGCTTTTTGTATGGCTCCGTCAAGCCCCATTTTACTAAATTCCATTACCATTATTCCACTCCCTTGGCATTTGATATTCCCTATTGGGATTCAGCCCCGATAGGCAATGCCACGGAGCTGTCACACAAAATTAGCCAAGTATTCTGTCTGTGAGTTTATGTGAAAGCAAGGGAATAATAAGCAGACTGTTTGGTTTGTGCGTTATATTTATCCCGTTTCTCCGGCGTAAAATCCGCCTCGGCGTGAAAAATTACCTATATAAGCATTCTCGCGGTAGCTTGTTCCCGTATGCGGCTTAAAGAAAGGAAATACATTGTCGTCTTAGGCTCCCTAATGTCCGGGCTTGGGAAAGGGATTGTCACTTCTTCAATAGGCAAAATGCTGCAAAGCAAGGGCCTGAATGTTTCGCCGATAAAGTTCGACGGTTACCTGAACGTAGACTGCGGCACCATGAACCCCTTCAGGCACGGCGAGGTATTCGTGCTTGATGACGGCACGGAATGCGACATGGACTTTGGCACTTACGAGCGTTTCCTGAATGTGGATTTGACCGGCGCAAACAGCATAACAGGCGGGAAACTATTCCGCGCGATAATTGACAAGGAGAGAAAGGGCGGCTTTTTGGGCAGGGATGTACAGATTGTGCCGCACCTGACGGATGAGATCAAAACGTGGATCCGCAAAACGGGTGAAACACAGGATGCAGATATTGTGATTATTGAAGTGGGCGGCACAGTTGGCGACCTTGAAAACGGCTACTTCCTTGAAGCAATGAGGCAGTTTGCCGCAGAGGAGAAAGTGCTTTTCCTGCAGCTGACATGGGTGCCTTCAATGTCTGAGGGCGAACCCAAGACAAAGCCCACGCAGCACGCGAACAAGCTCATACAGTCAATGGGCATACACCCAAGCATCATTGTCTGCAGGCAGGATGAATTGCTTTCGCGCGAGGCAAAGGAAAAGATTTCCATGTTCTGCGGCGTGCCCGTGACAAATGTTTTCGACGACCCAAGCATTGAGACCATTTACGAGCTGCCAATGATTCTGGAAAAGCAGAAAATGCCCGAACTCCTGTTGAATGAACTTGGCATTGATGACAAGAATGATGACATGAAGGAATGGAAAACACTTGTGGAAAAAATAAAGAATCCGAAAAAGGAAATCACTGTTGCAATAACGGGCAAGTACACTGCTGTAAAGGATGCTTATGTTTCCGTGAAGGAAGCGCTCGTGCACGGCGGCGCACACCACTCTACAAAAGTGAATGTGAAGTGGGTGGAAACATCTGAAATTGACGAGGGCAAGGCGACTGCAAAAGACCTTCTTTCAGACTGTGACGGGATAATCGTGCCAGGCGGCTACGGAAGCAGGGGAGTGGAGGGGAAAATCGCGTGCATAAAATACGCGCGCGAAAAGGGAATGCCCTTCCTCGGGCTTTGCTATGGGCTGCAGATGGCTGTTATTGAGTGGGCGCGCCACAAGGGAGGCATGCAGGGTGCGAATACTACAGAGGTGGATGACAAGACGCCCTATCCTGTGATTGACTTCCTACCTGAGCAGCGAGGGGTGAAGGATAAGGGCGGGAACCAGCGGCTTGGCGCATGGCCCTGCAAGATCAAGATGGGAACAAAGGCTTACGCTGCTTATGAAAAAGAGGAAATTTCTGAAAGGCACAGGCACAGATATGAAGTGAACAATGATTTTGTTGCTAAACTCACGGAAAGCGGGCTGATTTTCTCCGGCACTTCGCCAGACGGAAATATTATGGAAGTGATTGAGTGGCCAGACGGGTTCGGAGTAGGCACGCAGGCCCACCCGGAGCTTAAGAGCAGGCTTGAAAGGCCTGCACCGCTATTCGTTTCATTTGTGAAGGCATGCAACGATTTTTCCAAGAAATAGATTTTGCGCTTATGCACTAGTTCGTCCAGTTTAGCTCAAATGGCGCGGAAATCAGCTT
>JAPLWZ010000163.1 GCA_026396335.1 Microcaldota archaeon
ACTCCTCGCAGGGAATGATGCGGCTCTCTTGCAGGACATGGCAAGATATTTTGCATCAGACTCGCGCGGCTTCGTATTCGGCTGTGAGTCCATGGGCGTGCCAAGCCAGCAATATGCCCTTCCGCTCGCAGAAATGATTGCCATGAATCTCGGGATAAAAATATGGGGCGCGAAAACGGCAATGGGCACTGTGGACAGCACGGTATTCGAACAGCAAAACGGGCAGTGGGCAATCTCTGACATGTATTTGGGAGTTCCCCGCACTTCCGCAGACTACAGAAACGTTCCAGCACTCGCGATGAGCGGATGGACTGCAGTACGGACAAACAATGGCGTGGAGCTGGACTGGTCAGCACTCAGCAACAGCAACACCGAAAGCTTTGACGTTCAAAGAAGCAAAGACGGAAAGGTATTCGAGAGAATAGGCAAAGTCGCAAAGAACGGCTCAGGCTCCTATACATTCACTGATGCTTCACCGCCCCAGTCAGACACGCTCACCTACCGCATATCCCGCAGGGATAGCTCGCCGGCGCCAGGCCACAACGATGGCTCCAACGACTACACATTCGCATTTTCCGAAACCCGCGAAGTTGGCGGCGTAATCGGCATAGGCAACAACCACGAGCAACCCGCAAAATTCGAGTTGCTGCAAAACTACCCCAACCCGTTCAACTCAAGCACCATCATACACTACAGCATTCCAAAAGATGAGAAAGTGGTTCTCAGGCTCTACAATATTCTTGGGCAGGAAATAGCAACGCCAATAAACTCGATTGAAAAAGCAGGGCAGCACAACATCACATTTGACGCCTCCAACCTGGCAAGCGGCATCTACTTCTACAGGATAGACGCAGGCGACGAAAAGGCAGTGAAGAAGATGGTGCTGGTAAAGTAACACAAGAACTCTGCGTTCACAGCACGAATATTGCAGCAGTTACTCTGGTGAGCGCAAGTGACGCGGTTTCAACAGCGCCCCAAAAACCCAACTCTTTTATTATGCACCATCGTAAAGGCTCCATGAAAGCGCAGGGCTCTACTGAATACCTCGTCCTTCTCGGCGTGGCGCTGATTGTTGCTCTTACCGTGATCGGGATTCTGGCATATTACCCCGGCACCTCCAATGATGCCAAGAGAACGCAGTCTGACCTTTACTGGAGGAGGGCTTACCCGATTTCGGTGCTTGAAGCCACCGGGCATGGCGAAATAGAAATACTTAGGCTAAAGAACATCGGCAGCGAGCGTGTCATAATCCGCGGGATAAATGCAAGCGGCTCCACTGCAGCAGGGATTGGATACTCTGATGCCCTGCAAGTATACCATCCGACACCCGCGGGCACCGAGCTTAGGACAACCGGCTCTGACACGTGCAATGCTATGAATAACGACTTATGCAATGCAGCCACTCATTCCATCCTCAACTGCAGCATCTCTCTACCGCCAGGAAAGGAAATCTGGGTGCAGTACCATCTTTACGGAGGAGTGCAGGGGGAATGGACGGGCCAGCCTGCAGACGCCTGTGGCATGATAGACACTGGAAATGGCAAATATGCCTATCTTAACTCCCCGAAAAGCTTTGTCGAGGCGAGCCCGACCATTTACTATTCTACCTCCGCAAGCGGCGTAGTGCAGATTGAAACCGGGCCGGTAACTGTATACGTGCCATGTGCGGATTATGGCGTACGGACTAGCGGAGAAGGAAATTCCTGCAAAGGGAGGTACGACTGCGGGCTTGGCGGGCAAATATCTGGCGACGGGCTTTGCGTAGATTATGTTTACTGAAAGCAGAACCTGTGCTTCTCTTTTATATTCCTTAACACACAGAATAATCTGTGAGAAAAACAAGCCGAGGCGATAGGATGGCAAAGGAATCCAAGGCACAGGTAGTGCTCATAGCGCTTGCATTGTTCCTTTTCGGAGTGGGCGGGCTATTCGCTCTCTCAAGCAAGCTTGTGCAGGCAGCAAAGAGCCAGCCTTCGCAGACATGGTCGCCCGTTGCGGTGACATCCAGCGTGGGCTCGGAGCGGCTGTACGACGACTTCATGAGGGACAGCATCCTGATGCACGTCAAGAACCAGGACACCAGAACCATTGTCATAAAAGGGGTGAGCGCAGGCGGAACCCCGGACATGCTTATGTTCGGAACCGAATCCATCAATATGTGGGGGCACCCTGTCGTTGAAGGGGACGGCTGCGACCCCAGCCACAATGCTGCAAAGCAGTGCAGCATACCCATTGCGCCGGGCGCCGAGATTCCGCTGCAGCTTTATGTGCAGAACGGCGTGCTTTGCAACCGCGACTTCACCGAGAACCCGTATTCCCCGCCTTCGATAAATTCCGTTCGGAAGAGCGCAAGCAGCTATGTGACTGTCTACTACCAGTATTCCGGCGCTGTGCCAATGCCTGTTGCCGACAGCGCATCAGCCCCCCCAGCCTCAAACACCGCGAAAAAGGCGGCGAGCGTTATTTCGACTGCAAGCGCGCTTGTGAAGACAATCGGAAGCCAGGCAACGCAGCCCAACACAGGCACGATTTACAGCAAGTCCTTCAGTTTGACAGTAAAATGCATTGACTTCTGGATGTGCCAGCCTGACGAGTACTGGAGCTCCAACTGCATCAACAGGTACGAAACGAACAAGGCGCACTGGTGCGTCAAGGGCGGCTGCGGCTACAGCTTTGTCGGCTGAGTGCTCCAACCTGCCGGCGAGTGGAAAAACTTATATACTGCGGGAGAGCAAGTTATCTAAGAGAGAAGGATTCCTATGGATTACAAACCCCTAAATCAGCCCACGAAACTGCAGAACTTTGCGAGCACAGCAAAGAAGTTTGCGCGCACCGTTTGGCGGAACAAGAAATACGCCGTGCCCATAGTCTTCCTGTCGCTGGCTCTTGCGGTTGAGGGCTGCAACTACCAGGCGCAGAACAACAGGATACAGGTGCCGGCGGAAAACAAGGGTGCGAGCCAACTGCAGGACAAGAAGGCGGACGTAAAGCTTTTTGGAAACGTGCTGGGCATAGTTTCTGCAAGCAAGAAGGCGGTTTTACTGGACGACAACTCGCTCTCTGGCTATCTGGGGGAGATCAACGCAAGCACCATAGCCGGCTCGCAACTGAGCGTCAGGCTCAGGGAAAGCGGGCTTACAGAGATACAGCTTGACCCGACGGGTGCAACAGGAATGATACTGATTTTTTGCAGCCAGAACGGGGAGATAGCCATCTCCACTGTCAAGAATCAGCAGAGCGACTAAACCCAATCTTCTTAAATCCTATTTCCCGTAATCACAGTCAAGTTGCGGATGTAGTATAACGACTGGTGAATATGTCGAGGTTAGAGCTTTTTGTATTAAATAGAAGGTCGGCAACCTTAAGTTTGTGATTTTAACTTCTTTTCAAGCTCAAGCGCATGTTTAATGTTCAATATAAGTACTAGCAACAA
>JAPLWZ010000133.1 GCA_026396335.1 Microcaldota archaeon
TCCAGCACGAGCGGAGACATTTCAATCTCAATAAGCAGCATCTCAGATTGCAATAACAACATCACTAATCTAACAGGCACAGGCGGCAAACCCATCCTTTACTATGGCAACACTCCAGCAATAATTTCCAACAATGACACATCCACGATAATCCTCTGCAACGCAAGCTACTCAAGCATAACAAACTCCAACGCCACAAAAGGAGGCATTCTGGTTTACTACACAAACAGCTCAAACTTTTCAAGGATTATTGCAACCCCTGACTCAGGTTATGGCATTTATCTCTACAAAAGCTCCAACAACGCTCTTTCCAACCTCACCGCAACATCTAACACAAGCAGGGGTATCCAATTTGACTCAAGCACAGGCAGTAACATATCCTCAAGCAGATTCTCATCAAGGGATAGTGATGCAGTTTACCTTACCTCATCAAGCAACAACCTTTTCTGGTGGAACAACATTTCCGCGGGTGGTTTGTACATTTCCGATGACCAGCCAGGCCTGAACTTCTACAACACCACGATAAACGGGCAGGCAGAAGGCAACATCTATCAGAACATTACGGCCTCCAACTTCACAACCTATGCCTCATCATCATACGGAACAAACTGGCACGTTGGCACTGCCGGCAGCGCCTACCCATATAATGACGCGAATTCAGGCAGCAAAGTAAGCGGCGTAACCGACAACGGGCCGCTGGCCTACATAACTCCGCCAACAATCAGCATAGATTACCCGGCAAACGGGCAGACCCTCACCTCAAACAGCACGGATTTCAGAATTTTAATTTCATCTAATTCACTGCCCATAGGCAGCTGCTGGGTGGTTGTGAACAATGGCGCGCCAAGCGCAATACCTGGCTGCGGCAATGGAACGCTTAGCAACCTTCTTGACGGAACTAATACTATTACGCTTTACGCAAATGACACGGCAGGCAGTGCGAGTAACGCATCGATTAGTGTGACAGTGAGCATACCTGTGCCGCCAAGATCATCGAACAATGGCGGCGGCAACGTCTACATTCCGCCGGGAACACAGCCCCCAACCGAGCCGCCGGTTGTTGAGTCTCAGCCCCCTGAAGAGAATGTGACTCCCCCAACTGATGTTACGCCACCACTTCAGCCGCCAGCCGTTGATCAGGCCGCAGCAGAATCAGCAATCGCACAGGCAGAGGCAGATATGAATGCAGCACTGAAAGAAGGGAAAGATATATCTGACGCAATTTGGAAGATTTCAGCTGCAAAAGATGCACTTGCGAACGGAAAATATGCAGATGCTTCTCAGCTTGCCTCTGATGCGAGGCAGCTTGCGGCGAATGCAAAGCAAATAGAAATACCATCAGAAAATCAGAAACCTGAAATACTCCCAGTTGCCCCGGCTGCTGAACCAAATAGCCTGCCGCTTACCACCATCTTGCTAATCGGCGGAGCAACAGTATTGATAGGCGCGGGCGTGTTCGCTTACCTCACATTCGGCAGGAAGAATTAGGCTGCTTTTTCTTTCCCTTCTCTTTCGATTTTCCCTTCTTTTTCTATCTTTTCCTTTATCGCAGGCAGGAAAGTGCCGGCAAGAAGTTCCTCAAACACTTTTTCAGGGTCGTCAAGCGCGTAACTCGTGCCTTCGAGCTTCTTCCGCAGGATTGCCATGCCCTGCTCGCGCACCGAGGTTTTCTTTTCGCGCGCCTGCTTGATCTGCTCGATCCGTTCGCGCAGATTTTCCGAGTTGAGCGAGTTGTCAATGAATACTTCGTCGCCGAATTCCTGCAGCCGCAGGTCTGATGAATGGAATCCTTGTGCGAGCGTGCCCTTTACTACTATTTTGACTAAGTTGTTGCCCTTTTTCAGCTTGCGCACTTCTGCTTCAACCGCTGCCCTTATTTCATCAGGCTTTGCGAGATTGAATTCCAGCACCTTGTGCGCAAGCTCGCGGCTCTTTATTGGCTTGAATTCCGCCTTTTTCGAGTGCGTGTCGTACAGGAGCCAGCCGCGCTGGCCTGCTTCATCTTCGCGGAGCTGCGTCACTACTGTGCTGCCAGGGTTCAGTACTTTTCCAGTAAGCGAGGGTTGGTGAACGTGCCCGCACAGGTAAAGATCATAGCCATCCGGCAAATCATCAAACGTAAGGTAATCCTCATGCTTTATCCGCTCGAATTCCTGGAAGGATTGATGAACAACAAACACATTGAATGCCCCGCTGACGGGCCTGCAGGTTATGTGCTTGAGCGATTCGACAGCCATGTCTTCTGGGACCGAGCCCATGCCGGAAATCGCGACCTTGTGCCCCCTGTGCTCGTACGTGAGCGTCTTGTTGTGGAAGTTCTGGAGAAATCCGCCCTGTGCGAGCAAGTCGGTTGGGTGCACGAATCCCTTTGCCCGCCTGTCGTGGTTGCCATGTATGCCGAATATCGCATTGTGCGCACCCCTGGCTGCAAGGAGAGACTGTGCCTCGCGGAGAATGCCCGTCACTTCCGCGATTGTTTCCATTCTCGGAAGGGGCGTGTCAAAGTTGTCGCCGCCCAATATGATCAAGTCTGCCTCTGCCGCGGCTGCAAGTATTGCTTCCCGCCCCTGGCTGCTTGCATCCTCTTCAAACCTTCGGTAGCCAAAATGCATGTCTGTCACGAACGCGATTTTCATGCTAGCACCTGCTTCGTGACAGACAGACGATGGAGCAACAGCTCCAGCAGATATCCGTGACAAAAGCAACCTTCATAAAGGAAGAATGGAGCTGGAAGATTTATAAAAAGGGGAAGGCAATACCTAAACTATGCTTGACAGGCTGATATTCACCGCAGTCGTGATTGCCATGATCGCAGTCATTGTCTATTTTCTTTCGAAGTAGCCTACGTCGAAAACTGCCTCGCATAAAAGTTTATAAATCTTTCTATATATAAACGACTAATCGGCTTACGAACGTTTTAAAACCTGACTATCAACCATTGCATCAACAAAATTGACGCTCATTAGAAAAATTAGAGGTGGGATTTATGGTGGACAAGTGCCCAGAATGCAGCAACAAAAAACTTACCCGCGACTACGAAAAGGGCGAGATAGTCTGCACCAATTGCGGCCTTATCGTCGCAGACAACCTCGAGGACGCGCGCCCGGAGTGGAGGGCGTTTGACGCTGAGCAGAGGGAAAAGCGCGCAAGAGGCGGCGCACCCATCAAGTACATGCGCCCGAACAAGGGGCTTGTGACTGAAATTGACCAGTACAACAGGGACATTCGCGGCGCTAAAATCAGCCCGAAAAAGCAGGCACAACTCTACCGCATGAGGAAGTGGCACAAGAGAGCCTCAATCGCCTCATCGATGGAGAGGAACCTTGCAATCGCTCTTTCAGAACTGGACCGCATAGCCTCATATCTGGGACTTCCGGACTCCATCCGCGAGTCTGCGGCACTGCTTTACAGAAAGTGCATCAAGGCAGAACTCATCCGCGGAAGGCTGATTGAGTCAGTCGTATCTGCCGTTATCTACGCAACTTGCAGAATGCAGGGAATCCCCCGCACGCTGGACGAAATATCCCGCGTTTCAGGCATTGAGAAGAAGGAAATCGGCAGGGCTTACCGCTTTGTAAGGCGCGAACTTGACATTGATGTTCCGCTCACCGACCCGGCGCACTATGTGCCCAAGTTCACTGCAGCCCTGAAACTCTCAGGCCATGTGCAGGAGCGCGCGATATCGCTTCTCAAGAAAGCAATCATCAAGGGGCTTATCTCCGGCCGCGGACCGACTGGTGTTGCAGCAGCAGCCGTGTACATCGCATCCGCCATGTACGGAGAGCGCAGGACGCAGAAGGAAGTTGCCGATGTCGCAGGCGTGACTGAAGTGACAATCCGCAACAGGTACCGCGAGCTCAAGAAAGAGCTTCAGTTGAAAGTAACCTTGTAAACTCTTTCTTTCTCGCCAGCTCCGACTCGAGCAGCAGCTCGAGTGGACCACTTGTCGTTGCAACGACAAGTCGGTGCGGCTGTCGATCAAGAAGGAACTGCAGCTCAAGGTAACGCTGTAAGGTTCTTTCTTTTTTCCTTTTTGTTTTTTTTCTTTTATTTTTCTTTTTTGTTTAGCTACTGCCAGACGAATTACGGGTTCCCACACTAACCTACTTTATAAATATCTGCCCCCTGAAGGGGGCAGTTTTACTACATGAAGGACACCAAACTCATTTGGTCAAATGTCTTTTCCACTTCCACAACTGAAATTGAAA
>JAPLWZ010000053.1 GCA_026396335.1 Microcaldota archaeon
TTCGGCTGCGGCTCCAGCCGCGAGCAGGCCTGCTCGACCCTGAAGGGCTACGACCTGGCTGCAAAAAAGACAACTGAAATACTCAACAAGCTCGCAACAAAGGTGAACATAGAGGACAAGGCAACGCTTGAGAAAATCGCATCCATTGCAATGGGCTCAAAGTCCATCGGCGTTGGAACCAACAAGGACGCGCTTGCAAAACTCGTCGTAACCGCGGTAACGCAGGTTGCGGAGAAGAAGGAAGGCAAATGGGTAGTTGACCACGAGCTTATCAAGATTGAAAAGAAGGCAGGCGGCGACATCAACGACACCGCGCTCATACAGGGCGTTCTCGTGGACAAGGAAATCGTGCACCAGGGAATGCCAAAGAACGTGAAGAACGCGAAAATCGCGCTCATTGACTGCGCACTTGAAATCGAGAAAACAGAGGTGGACGCAAAGATCGAAATCACCTCGCCCGAGCAGATGCAGGCGTTCCTGCACCAGGAGGAGAAGATGCTCAAGGACATGACTGAGAAAATCTCGGCAACAGGCGCCACGGTCGTATTCTGCCAGAAGGGCATTGATGACGTGGCACAGCACTACCTGAACAAGAAGGGCATCTCCGCGGTTCGCCGCGTGAAGAAGTCCGACATGGAAAAGCTCGGGCGTGCAACAGGCGCAAAGATAGCAACCACGCTTGACGACCTCTCGGCAAAGGACCTCGGGCTTGCAGGCGACGTGAATGAAAAATCCATCGCAGGCGAGAAGATGGTGTTTGTCGAGAACTGCAAGGACGCAAAGTCAGTTACAATATTCGTGCGAGCCTCAACCGACCACGTGGTATCTGAAGGCGAGCGCGCAATAGTTGACGCAATCGGCGCCGTGTCATCTGCTGTCGAGGACGGCAGGTACGTTACAGGCGGCGGCTCAACCGAGCTTGAGCTTGCCATACAGCTTGGCAAGTACTCAACTGAAATCGGCGGCCGCGAGCAGCTTGCAATACAGGCATTCGCAGAAGCGCTTGAAATCGTGCCCCGCACTCTCGCGGAGAACACGGGCATGGATGCAATCGATGCACTCGTAGGGCTTCGCGCCAAGCACAAGAAGGAGGGCGGCGAGCACTTTGGCGTGGACGTCTACGCATCGACCATTTCGGACATGAAGGCGCTCGGCGTATTCGAGCCCCTCAAGGTGAAAACGCAGGCAATCGCATCGGCTTACGAAGCGGCAAAGATGCTTCTAAGAATCGATGACATGATTGCATCGCGCGGCAAGGCGGCAATGCCTCCGGGCGGCCCAGGCGGAATGGGCGGCGGAATGGGCGGCGACTACTAAGCCTTGGGTTTCTTTCCCCTTTATTTTCTTTTTTGTTTTTCTTTCTTTTTTTAATTTTTGTTTTTTCTTTCCTTTCTTTAGTTTTCATTTTTCTCTTTATATTATTTTTTATTTTCTTTTCATCATGCTTCAGGGTAGATTTCTTTGAGGTTCGTGTCATTCCTGCTGCTTATCCTGTCTGCTGCCGCCCTATCCCCTGCAACTGATTTCAATTCGAAATTTTTGGCAATGGCGTTTCCTTTGCTTGCAATAGTGTTGGTTGCCCTGATGGTGTTTGCAGCGGCATATTTCCTCGTGATGAAAGGCAAGAAAAAGGGCAAGTGACAACCATTCCTAATGTGCCTGAATCAATTGATTGCATTTATAAATAGGTGAAACGGGAGATTAACATGGGGCTAAGGGGGGCATCTTCGTTAGAATACCTGTTCTTGACAGGCATAGCCCTCTCCGCACTCGCGCTAATCATAGTTATCAGCATGAACACGGGCAGCGACAGCATACGAGTCACGCAGGCAAAGGACAGCGTGGAAAAGCTCGGGCTTTCCGCGGACTATGTATACTCGCTCGGTCCAGGCTCGCGCGAAACAGTCAGCGTGTTAATGCCGCAAGGAATCGAGTTCATCAGCATATCCAGCAACCGCATACACATGCGCATCACGCTTTCATCGGGAAGTTCGGACGTTTACGCAAAGGCGAACGGCAAGCTGCTTGGAAAAATTCCCACTTCAGCAGGCGCGCATAAAATAACCATTACCACCCTGCTTGACGGAAGCGTGCTGTTCGGTGACTCCTCGCTTGACTGCTCCCCTGCGAGAATTTCGCAAAATATACCTTTTGGCGGCGCTGGCAGCTCTATTGTGACAATCAGGAACATAGCGCAAAGCGACGTTTCCAATCTTTCTGCATCACGCACTGGCAGTGTTTCAAATATCTCTACGAACAGCCAGCCCTCACCCTCCTCAATCGCGCCCAATGGCACCTCAACATTCACCCTGCAGTTCACTGGCAGCCCGGTTGGCATTTACAGCGGCATAGTGGAAGTGTCGGCAAGCAACGGCACAAGCTGCTTCACGGAAATCTCCGCAAATGTTTACAACCAGACCGTCTCCCAGTTTAATGCATCGGACAACATGCCGCCCTCAGTTACGCTTGCGGTTTCGCCAAACTGCCAGGACCTTGGTTTAAGCGTGATGGCGGACGACACGAACAGCGGAGGGAATGCCATCACCCGCTGCGAATACCAAGTGGACGCCGGCAGCTGGAACTACATGCTTCCCGACGACATCTCATATGATTCCCCGCTGGAATACGCGCATGCGCCGCTGGGTGCGCGTCGCGCAATATCGAGCGCAACCTCCTTTATGCCACGCGCCACCTGATGATACAGACAAGTTCGGGCGTGCCGCTTTTCGAGTCAATTGTTTCAATCAGCGAAAAGTACAACGACCAGCAGCTGGACTACGGCGCGATTTCCGTTGAGTTTGGGAAAATCGCAAAAGAGGTGCGGGGCGGCAAGGAGCTGACTGACGCGCTTGAGGATTCCGCCATCCGCATAAGGTCTGACGACTACCGCAGGCTGATGTGGCAGATCGCCAACACCAACAAGGCAGGTGCGAACGTCGGCTTCGTTCTCCGGCAGACCATGAGCTACCTTGAGGACGAGCAGCGTGTGAAAATCCGGGACTACGGCTCGCAGCTTTCCCCGCTTGCCATATTCTACATGCTCATGTGCGTCATCGCCCCGACAATGGGCATTATTTTCCTCGTAATAATTTCCACGCTTGCGGCCATCAAGATAACCGAAGTGCTGCTCGGAGTGGTGCTTCTCATCACAGTTATTTCACAGGTTGTTTTCATCGGGCTCATCAAGAGCAGGCGGCCGGTGGTGGCGCTATGAGCATTTACAAGGCATTCACTGCCAGGGTGCAAAAGCTCCTCTATGATGCGGAAGTTGCTACGCCGGTATCCAACTTCATAGACGATGTGCTTCTTGCGTGCCTCGCGCTTGCCGCGCTTTCCGGCTCGCTTGCATGGTACCTCAAAATGCCATTCATCGTCTATCTTGTCATACTTCTTGCGCTTCTAGGCTTACCGCTTTGCGTGGTCGCCATACTGGTCATGCGCGCGGACAAGCGGACCGCAAATATAGAGAATATGCTTCCGAGCTTCCTTTCCATGATGGCATCGAACATAAGGAGCGGCGTCACATACGACCGCGCCCTCCTGCTTTCGTCACGCAAGGAGTTCGGGCCGCTGTCGCGCGAAATAGACCGTGCCGCAAAGCAGGCCATAGCTGGCAAGCCGCTCGCCGATGCGCTTATGGAAATGGCAAAGCGCACCCGCTCCGAAACTTTTGCGAAGACAATGCGCCTTATCGTTGAGGGAATGAACGCGGGCGGCAATCTCGCAGAAATGCTGGAGATGACCGCAATCGACATCCGCATGTCCTCCTCGCTCAAAAAAGAGGTTTCGGCAACTGTCCTTGTGTATCGGCTCTTCATCATACTGGCTGCGACAATCGGCGCGCCGCTGCTTTATGCGCTCACCGGCTTCCTGATAGATGTTTTCACGGGCATACGCTCCACCTCCGGCCTTGATGCAGCGGGCGCAAGCGCGGCGAATTCGCAGATGCCCATGTTTTCCGGAGGCGAGGCAATCTCGCCCGGCCTGTTTTCCATCTATGCCATACTTGCAATTGCCATAACTGTGCTCCTTTCCACCCTCGCCTCTGGCGTGATTACCAAGGGCAAGGAGTCCGAAGGGCTGCCAGACTTGCCCTGGACGATCGCACTGGCATTCGGAATCTTCTTCGGCGTGCAGTTCATATTCAGCTTCCTGCTCAAGCAGATTGTGGCTTAAGTTTGCCGCCAATGCCGCAGCCCGTTGGGCAATTTTTATACATTCGCATTCATAGTGATGATGTGGTTATGATGGTGAAAAAAGGACAGGCAGCGCTTGATTTTCTCATGACATACGGCTGGGCCCTCCTCATCATCGCGCTCGCAGCCGCAGCCATTGTGGCGCTCGGCATTCTTGACATGGGCTCATTCATAGGCAGCCGCGCCACGGGCTTTTCGCAGATTGAGCCGATTGGCTGGTCGCTTGACCACACTGGCGTATTCAACATCAAGCTCAAAAATAACGCGGGCACGGACATAAACGTCACTTCAGTCACCACAAGCTACAATTCAGTTGCGGGCAATTGCAGCGCCCTTAATCCGCCAGTTGGCATTTCATTGCCTGAAGGCAGTGAATCAGGCGTAATCAATGCCTGCACCTTCGGCGCCATAAACCCGGGCGCAAGCTACTCGCTTAGGCTCAACATCAACTACACCGACTCGGAAACAGGCTTTTCCTATACTGACGCGGGAACGGTCACTGGCAAGGTGCTTTAGTCGCCCTGGCAATTCTTTTTTACTTTTATTTCCGTCTTATTTCTCTTATTGCAAGCGCTGACAGCGAAACAAAAAGAAGCCCGCCCGTAACTGTTGTGGCATTCGCAGCTGCAGCCAATCCGCCCGAGGGCACGGTGTAGTAGAGCAGCGCACCATTGAATGCCACTGCAACAACGTGCAGCGCAAGCACGGGCATCTCGCACCTTCTTGCCCAAAGGAATGAGGTGAGCAGGTAGGCAAATCCCATGAACAGCATTGCGGTTGAGAGCAGCTTGAAGGGCTCCACACTCTCCATGAACTTCTGCCCGTAAAAGAGGATCATGAACGGAGACGCAAGGAGCTGGAAGCCGATGTAAACCGGTATCAGCATGGCTGCACTTGCAAGCAGCAGCTTGAGCCCCTCACTGCCCAATTTCTCGTGCCCAAGCTTTGCAATTTTCGGATAAAGCACCACGCCTATAGCCCAGGACAGGAACAAAAGTATCTTCGCCGTGATTTCGGCAGCATTGTAAATCCCTGCCTGCTCATCCGACAGGTATGTTTTCACCGCGAACAGGTCCATGTAAACGATGAGCGTCATGAGCGCATTGGTGAAAAGCAGCACGCCGAGAGCATCCCTGAGCGTTAATTGCACCTTCTCCACCTTCTTTATTTTCGGTAAAAGGTAAGCGGCAGCGGCTGCAAGCGCTAGGGCAGACGAGGCAACAAGCGCGCCAATCGCGCCTCCCAGTCCGAAGCCAAGCGAAAGGAATGCGAGAAGCGCACCCAATTTGAGCACGGGTATCCCTGTAGTGAGCAGCGTATACTGCAGAATTTTCTCATTCGCCTGCAAATAGCTCTGTATTACTGCGAGCGTGTACATGAACGGCACGCCTGCAAGCGCAAGCGCCACTAATGGCTGCCCGATTGCAATGCATGCGACAATGCCAACTAGTGCCGCGCCTGTACAGTAAAGGGCAGTCTTCCTGATGTATTTTTTGGCAAGGAAATTCATCTTCTCGGGCGCGGACTCGTACTTCGCCATCTCGCGGGAAAATACGGAGGTCACGCTTGAGATTGGAATGGTGATGATTGACCAAATGCCAATAATCACGCCGAAAACGCCGTAGTCTGAAAGGGTAAGGGTGCGCGCCGAGATTATTTGGAAAAGGTAGTTGAGCCCCATGGCAATTACAGTGCCAGTGAGGCTCACTGCGTTTAAGAGAAGGAAATTCTTGCTTGAAAGCGCGTCAGTAATCAGCTTCTTCATGGAAACCTTATGTATCTCTGGTTTTTATTCGTTACATCAGCATTCTCCTCGGTGGATTGAAATGCGCAAGTTCCTGGCAGTATTGCTCATCCTCGCGGCACTCTCGCCTCTTTACTACGCGGATACGCCCTACTCTGTAAAATATTTCGCCTCGTTCATCCTGCCAAACACGAGCAGCTATTCATTGGACAGCACGATTTTTGAGAACCAAACAGTCTACTTCATCCTGACGGATGACAAAATAATCTCAGTAATGCTTCCCACTCAGTCGGCAGGCAAGTACTCGCCTGCCACTGACACGAAAAAGATAGGCGAAATAATGCGGTCATACTATTATTCGCTCGGCTACACGCCGCAGGCTGCTGAAGGCCTCTCATCCGCGCATGAAAAAATCATTGTAATAAAGGGCAGGCGGGCATCAGGCGAGCAGAAATGCCGCGTGCTTCTCGGGACCGACCGGCATAGCTGCACTGACTTTTTCTCCTGCCAGGTTGCGTGCTATTCCGTGACGTCATTCTGCCAGCCGGTGGCGCTTGGCGCAGGAAGGGAGTTCATAAATTATGTTTGGGCTTTTGAAAACAACAGCCGCGACCTTGATGCAGCTTATGCGAGCGAAGAAAGTTCCTACGCCGCGTGGAGCAGCAACCGCACATCACAAACGATGGCAGATTACCTCTCCTCAATAAATGACATAAACAAGGCTGCCACGCAGGCATCATCAAGCCCGCTTTACGACGGGTACTCATACTGCTTCAGGCCCGACTACGCGCTTGCGGACATCACCTCTGTGCAATTGAGTGCACAAAAGGACTACGCGAGCTCTTCCCGCTTCATCTCGCTGCCAGATGACATAAATGAAGTGATGCGCTATGCTATCTCAGGCCTGCAAAAAAAGTTTGATTACGAGGTGGCATTCAACAAGTCCATGGGGCAATATTCAGCCTCCAACAAGACAGTTGCGCCAGCCCCGGCTGCAAACGTTTCATCCAAGTCGCCTGCACAGCAAGCATCTTCTTCCTCGGCATTCCTCTTTCTTGCAGCAGGCTCGCTCGCTGTTGTCGTCCTTGCAGCCGGGCTTGCTTTCTACCTGCTGCGCAGGAAGAAGCGCGGCCGAAAGTAAATTCCAAGGCAACCCTCTAGTTTTAAATTCCTTATACTATTATAGTAATTGTATAATAGTGCTCACGAGGTGTCATCAATGGCAAAAATAAACATAGAACCGGCAAACGGCAAGCTCGGCATCCTCACGCCCGGGCTCGGCGCAGTATCCACCACATTCATGGCGGGCGTCATGCTCTCAAGAAAGCACGGCTTTGCTCCAGTTGGCAGCCTCACGCAGATGCAGACAATACGCCTGGGGAAGCGCGATGCGAATAACTCGCCACTGATAAAGGATTTCGTGCCCCTGGCAAAGCTTACCGACATAGAATTCGGCGCATGGGACATATTCCCTGACAATGCATACGAGGCTGCAATGAAGGCAGGCGTGCTTTCCAAGGAGCACCTTGGCATGGTAAAGGATGAATTGGAAAAAATCAAACCCATGACAGCTGTATTTGACCATAAGTTCATCAAGAACATAGACGGCCCGAATGTGAAAACGGGCAAGGACAAGCTTGACTTGGTGGAGCAGGTGCGCGCAGACATCCGCGCATTCAAAAAGGAAAAGAACTGCTCGCGGCTTGTGATGGTCTGGTGCGCAAGCACGGAATCTTACATAGAGGAGCAGCCTGTTCACCGTTCGCTCGAAGCATTCGAAAAGGGCTTGGCAGAAGGCGACCCCTCAATTTCTCCCTCGATGATTTACGCATACGCGGCAATAATGGAGGGCGTTCCGTACGTGAACGGCTCGCCGCAAATCACGCTTGACATGCCCGCGCTCATTGAACTTGCGAGGCAGAAAGGCATTGCAATCGCGGGCAAAGACTTCAAGACAGGGCAAACGCTCATGAAAACCGCAGTGGCGCCCATGCTAAAGAACAGGATGCTTGGAGTGCGCGGCTGGTTCTCAACAAACATACTGGGGAACCGCGACGGGCTTGTGCTTGACGACCCGGGCTCGTTCAAGAGCAAGGAAATAAGCAAGAAATCCGTGCTTGACTTTATTTTGCAGCCAGACAAGTATCCCGACCTTTACAAGGGCATGTACCACAAGGTGAGGATTGAGTACTACCCGCCGAAAGGCGACGACAAGGAGGGCTGGGACAACATAGACCTATTCGGCTGGATGGGCTACCCGATGCAGATAAAGATCAACTTCCTGTGCAAGGACAGCATACTCGCGGCGCCAATAGTTCTTGACCTCGCGCTTTTCATGGACCTGGCGCAGCGCGCGAAAATGCACGGCATGCAGGAGTGGCTTTCCTTCTACTTCAAGGCACCCATGCACGCTCCCGACCTTTATCCCGAGCACGACCTGTCCATACAGCACATGAAGCTCAAGAACACCTTGCGCTACATCATGGGCGAAGAATTGATTACACACCTTGGCATAGAATACTATGACTACTGGGGAACAGGAAAGGAAAGCAAAAAGTAAACAATCACGGGTGAATCAATGGCACTGAAAAAAACAAAGTTCGGAAGTTCCATCCAGCTTGCGCTGGGGCGATTCTTTTCCATCATCCCGCTGTCCCCCAACCAGATTACTGTTCTTGCCCTTCTCTTCGCTGCAGCCGGCTTTTACGCGGCGTATCTCGGGCTTCCCTTCCACTCGCTCGCACTCTTCCTTTTCGCAGGCGCAATTGATGCAATAGACGGCGCGGTTGCCCGCTTCAGAAAACAAGTGTCTGACAGGGGCGCATACATAGACGGAATAATCGACAGGCTGGTCGAGTTCCTTTTCATCCTGTCCTTTTTCTTCTTCCTGCCAGGCGACTTGGTGGTTTTTGCAGGCATCTGCCTCATTGCAATACTTTTCTTCGGCACCTGCTTGACCTCGTTTGCAACCGCATACGCGGAGCACCGCCACGTTGCTGACGCGAAGAAAATCGCGAGGCAGCCTGGCATCCTCCCACGCGCAGAAAGGCTCATC
>JAPLWZ010000060.1 GCA_026396335.1 Microcaldota archaeon
GTAAACAGTAAAGCCGAACATGAACGGCAAGTCACCCGCCAGCGTCTCCTTAATCGTGACGAAAACATCAGAAGGCGCGGGGATATTAGCCGTGCTGACGCTGGCGCGGGCGGTGAGGGAGTCAATAGATTCGGGGATTGAGCTAGCTTTGTTTGTGGTGTTGCTGGTTGTGCTATTTGTGCCGGTGGTGCTGGCGCTGCTTCTGGTTGTGGCGCTGTGGCGGTGGAAATATGAAAAGAAGCCGCTGCTTGACTATAAGGCGCTGTTCTATGCCGGGCTGATATGGCTCGCCATTGGGCTTCCCTCGGGCATAACCGAAATCCGGGTTTTCGGGCTGCTTTTCATTTTGCTTAGGCTGGCAAAGAGAGGCGAGTGGAAGAAGGAGAAGAAGCGATAGCGGCTTGTCTAATGGGAAGCTGGGGGCAAAAAGTCCGCAAAAAGGGTAAAAAAGGCGTAAAACCACCGGAATCCTACTCTAAAACGGTTTTTAAAGGCTGAAAAGGCATTATTTATGTGAAAGTCTACCCTGATGCCAACATCTACATTACGTATCTTCTTGGGCAAAGAGGAGAGGCGCTTGCGGATAGGTTCTTCAAGCAGGGGATTGGCTGCCGCTTCTCAATAGTGGCATCGAATACGATGTTTGCGGAAGTGGCGCAGAGGTGCAAAGGGAGTGGCGTAATGCTGCTGCAGAAGAATATTGACGACTACAAGAAGGTCGGCAAGCTGGAGGTTCATATTATGGAGAATGCTGAAATCGATGAAGCAGAGAAACTAGACCTTGCTTCCGGATGCACATATGGGCAGAATGACATGGAACATTCGCTTATTGCAAGGAAACTGGCCGATGCATTCATTACAGATGATAAGCGGCTTGCAAAATACTTGAGGAAAGAATTCGGGCAAACGGTCTTCCTTTTGGAGGAATTTGTGAATTCAAAGCCTTAAGCCTTTGATAGCGTCTCTTTCGTCTTGTTTCAGGATTTGTACTGCCTTGTGGTGGTCGCCTTTTGCCTTTTTGAGCGCGTTATTCCACATTTTGAGGCGCCACGTGCGCATGCTTCCCTCTGCCTTCACCTTGCCCTTGAGCGCGCCGCGCATGGCTTTCAGGCTCTCGTATGCGTTTTTGTAGAGCTTTTCGCGCAGCGCCTCGCGCACTAGCTCGGTCCGGGATGCGTATCCTTCAGATTTGACTTTATGATTCATGTCCCTGCCCATTGACTTTGGGACACGAAGTGAAATGAGCTCTGTCGCCTCTTGCATAAAATCACTGTATTACATTGTGATACAGAAGGCTATTAAAGCTTAAAGCCGCATAAGGAGGTTAGCGGGTAAGTCCAGGGAGTTGTCAGGCCCTGCGAGCCTGGCGATACGTTGCCGCAAGGCAATGGT
This sequence comes from Microcaldota archaeon, assembly GCA_026396335.1. Lineage (GTDB taxonomy): Archaea > Micrarchaeota > Micrarchaeia > Anstonellales > Anstonellaceae > UBA10161. The sequence continues at coordinate 1,393 of JAPLWZ010000060.1, forward strand.
GTGGCGTGTACCGGAAGGGTGCACTCGCAAAGCCTGCCTTGGGTCCGCTTACCATTTCTCCATCTCTTTGAGAAACTTGCCTTTGGGCTTGGAAATGCGCATGTTCGTTTCATACTCCTTCCAGGCTTTCTCCGTCCTCTTGGAAAACTTGTCGAGTTTTTTTGGAGGAATGTGAACGTCTGATTTGGAGATGACCAGCTCAACCCAGGATTTGCATTTCTTGCATGAATTGTATAATCTGGCCTGCTCTCCCGCGCCGTGCACGCGCACAAGTTTTTTCAGCTTTAGGCGACGCATCATGCATCCAAAATCCTTTGTCTGGAACTCATCTTCGAAGCGGTGCCCGCAATAGGGGCAATACATGTGATTTTGTATTGAGTCAAATACGCCCATGAAATCACCAGTAAAAAGTCCGAATTCAGCCTTTATAAACGTCAGTAGAGTAGGATTCCGGTGGCTTTAACGCCTAAATCCCTTTCA
>JAPLWZ010000078.1 GCA_026396335.1 Microcaldota archaeon
TTTTGATGGTGATGCCGCGCTTAAGCTCCTCTGAGTGCGTGTCGGTCCATTTGCCGGTCAGGGCGCGGGTAAGCGAGGTTTTCCCGTGGTCAACGTGCCCTACCATGCCGATGTTCACTTCAGCCTGCAATGGAATCCCTCAACTAACTCGTTTTGTTCGCTCGCGATTTTTATCAGCAGAAATTACTTCTTCTTCTCTTCTTTCTTCTCGCCAGCAGCCTTGGGGAATAATTCCTCAAGCGCCTTCGGGCCTGCTGTTTCGACTTTTGCATTAACCTGCATGATCTGGTCAGAAATGAGATTGCCCCTCACGAACCTTTTCGCGCGCATGCCTTTTCCTGTGGTGCGGTAGCCTGTTCCGCTTGAAAGTATGACGCCTGCCCTTCTCGCGCCTGAAACATCCCTGCGCATGGGGAATCCCGCCATGTCGGATCCGCCTGTAATGACAAGTTCGTAGCCCTCAGCGCCAAAAGCGCCGCCCTCGAGCTTCTCGCCTATCTTTTTTCCGATAAGCACGGCATCCTTGTCTTTCGGCACTTCAACGCCGTAGCTCTTGCCTGTCTTTGAATCTGAAATCACCAATTTCATATTATCACTCCCATTTTCCGTTTTGCAGTGAGTAGATTACCTCTACGATTGCAGTCTCCTTATACAGTGCAATCCCTTAAAAAACCTTCTTAGCCGCCCTGCAGCGTCGCATCTCAGAACGTTTAAATACAAGTTGTGCGTAAAAGTAGAAACAGGTGTAATTTATGGCAGCGAGCGTACAGGTACTGAAATACACGGATGCCCGCAAGATACGCAGTGCAAGCACAGAAGCACTTGAAAAATACTCCAACAAATGCTTTGCCGCATTGCGCCTCTGCGCCTCAAAGGTCAGCGAAAACGAGAATTTTTTCAGGAAACACGAATCAGGCTCCGCAAAATCAAATCTCGAAGAGTCCCGCATCTCATTAGTCAAAGTATACGGCAAAACAGTCTATTCTATCAAGGTGCTATCAGAACGCTACGAGCAGCTTGGCACTGGCGAAGGACTGGAACAATCTGCGAATTGCATGCTGAAAATTTCAATTATCAATAGTTTCATCAACGAGCATTCGACTGAGAAAACAAACACATACAAGTACATAAACAAGGCAAAAGAGATATTTGAAAAGTTGAAAACACTGCCTAAATCTTCTTCCAACCCATCTTAGTGCACACGACCATGTCTTCAAATCTCACGCCGTAGCCTGAAAAGTAGGCAGATGGCTCAATTGCAAGCACAGTGCCCGGGCCAAGTGTGTCAACCGACCTTTTCCCAAGATGAGGATATTCATGCACTTCGAGCCCAATGCCGTGTCCAATCGCGTGCGGCAGCTTCGGCAAACCATGCCTTTCAAGAAGCGAAGCGGAAAGCGCAGCAACCCCATTGCCCATTTTGCAGTTAGGCAGCCCCTCTAAAATTTCCTCGAAAACAGAAATGCACTTTGAATAAGACTGCTGCTCTTTCATTCCTCTTCGCCTGAAATAACAGCGGGTAAAGTCCGAACAGTAGCCATCCATTTTCACTCCAAAATCCACAAGAACTGCGTCGCCAAGTTTCTTTCCAGTAGGCGTATGGTGCGGCATCGAGCTATTCACCCCAGTTGCGACAATCGGCTCAAAAGAAATTTCCGCACCCGCCTCAAGCGCGGCAATTTTCAAGCGGCAGGCGAGCTCCTCTTCTGTCTTGCACTGCCACGGATCAAGATCTTCGAGTATCTTTCTTGCTATTTTTGCAGACACAGCGAGCTTTGAAATTTCTGCAGGCGATTTTTTCCCACGCACCTCAAACATTTTGCCCATTGCATCGGTAAACTTCAGCCCGGCTTTCTTCCTAAGCGCCAAATATCCCACAGCGGGCATTTCAAGCGATGAAAATCCAACCTTTCCGCGCCCAGCAGCCTTCTTCACATCCACAAAAGGCTTCTTTCCGAAAAGTTTCGCAGGGTAATGCGAAAGTTTCTTCGCAGCGCGAATATTCATTTCATGAGTGTAAAGCACTCCCTTGTTTTTCTTCAGTATCAGGTAAGCGCCATCCACGCCGCAGCCTGAAAAGTATGCGAAATTCGCTGCAACTCCGCCCGCCGCATCTCCATTGGCAAGCAGAACAGAAGAAAACTTAGCGCCAGCAAAAAGCATTTTTCTTCGCGCAGATATCTCATCCATAAAGCCACTTCTCTATTCATCATTTTAAACAGGGATGCAAGCGACCACAGAATCGAACTTTTTCAGGAGCGCAATTGCTTCGCGCGCCTGCTTTTTCGACAGGTGTAGCTCTGCGCACCTCTCCACAAATTTTTCAACTGCAACAATCGCCTTCGCAGCATTCAGGTCATCATCCATTGCTGACTCAAATTCATTTTTGGCGAATGCAAGGGTGCTGCCGAAGCTTTTCACTCCGTCTCCGTGCATTTTCTTTATCGCTGCGATTTCTTTTTCTATTTTCTCAAATCTTTTCTTCGCATTCTTAGCATAATCCCAAGTAAAGTTCAGCCTGTGATGGTAATGCACGGACAGCAGCATCATTCTCACTGCTTTTGGCTCCATTCCATACTCAATAAGCTCGGGCACCCTCACAATGTTCCCGAGCCGCTTGCTCATTTTCTTCCCGTTTATGATCAAATGCTTCAAGTGCATCCAGTATTTCGCATACTCTTTGCCTGTGAGCGCACTCACCACTGCCCTCGTATTCTCATGGTGGCTGAACCTGTTATCCCAGCCCCCCATCGCAATATCTATTCCCTCGCCAAGGCACACATGCGACATAGTGGCGCACTGCAAGTTCCACTCCGGCTCAGCCATGCCAAGTTGCGTGTGTATGCAATCTCCGCACCCGTGCTTTCCATAGCGGCAGGGTTTCCAAAGCAAAAAGTCGCCAGCCTTGAATCGCTTGTACTCTTCAAGCGTCACTTTTCTGTCGTTATTTATCCGGCTGCCAGTGAGTTTTCCATAGCCCGAGTATTTTGAAATGTCGAAGAATATTCTCCCCTTTGCATCTCGATACGCAATCCCTTTTTTCAGAAGCTGAAGGGCAATTTTTGTCATCCTGTTTGCATACTTGCTTGCGTGCGGGTACTGTTCAGCAGGGATTGCGCCAAGAGTTTTCAAATCCTCCCTGAACTCGCGCTCGCTTGCAGCAGTCATCTTCTCCCGCGGCACGCCAGTCTTATGCACCTGCTGTATTATTGTGTGGTCAAAATCAGTAATGTTCATCACGTGCTTCACTCGGTAGCCCCTGTAAACCAGCCAGCGTTTCAGCGTATCCTCTGTCATGTAGGAGCGGTAGTTTCCAATATGCGGTCTTGCATAAACAGTAGGCCCGCACGTATACATCTTTACAGTCTTGCCGTTTGCTGCACGCGGCTTGAAAACATCTAACTTTTTCGTAAGGGTATTGTAGAGTACGAATGCCATTCGCATCACTTGCTTGAACTAACTCAATTATTGATTCTGAAGCCTTTCAAAACTCATGCTGCCGATCACAATGAACACTGCAGTCACTCCGATGAGCACAGCCAGGTCAAAGAACATGCCAAACTGCGTGGTGCCAAGCACCGCGAGCCTGATGAGGTCCACACCATACGTCATGGGGTTGAACTTGATCACCAAATCCAGGTACGCGGGCAGGTTCTCAACAGGGAAAAGCGCGCCTGAGAACATGAACATGGGCCACATGACAAACGAGAGCACCAAAT
>JAPLWZ010000179.1 GCA_026396335.1 Microcaldota archaeon
CGCAAATAGTTGTCTACTCCGTCGCCATCCGCCTTTGCCGCGTGCCCGACGTCAAAAGTCATTCCCATGTCGAATTCTGAAAAGAGCGACTTGAAGTCCTTTATTGAAAATGAGGAATGGCCGAAATTCTCAATCAAAAGATCCAACCCGTGTTCCGCAGCAGCCCTATGCAGCCTCTGTATGGTCTCAATGGTTTTTGCCACCATTACGGGCCGCTCCTGTATCCCCGGCGGCATCCATTCAGTGTGGATGGTCGCCTTTTTCGCGCCAAGCAGCGCCGCGGCTTCAAATGCGCGTGAAAACTCGGCGTCTATCGCTTTTTGTATTGACGCATACGGGTGCGCCACAGAGAAATACCATGGATAATGAGACAGCACGCCGAAATTGTATGAATGCAGCGCATCCAGAATCTGTTTTTTGTCCTTCATTATCCTGTCTGGGGTGGCGCTTGGCGCCTCCACTGTAAGCTCAAAGAAGTCAAAGCCCATCTAGCCAAAGAGATTGATCTCATCCACGAGGTTCTTTTTCGGGTTGTTCATTGCTCCAATTATCATAAATTCGCCATCCGTGCTATTGCTTTCAATTCATCTCATCCTATCTGGATTGCACTGTCAATCTTTTTTATCCTGCTTATGGCAGAGAGCGCAGCAAGCGCCGAAGTCTTGGGGTTCTCTGCAAACGGCTCGTTCTCAAACCTGAATTGCATGCTGCCTGATTCTGACTCAACAGTTATGCAGTGCATATTGCGTTTTGCCTTTGGATCCGATACGATCCTCACCTTTGTTTTCTCAAAACCCACGCCCGCAAGCGACAGAGTTGCCGCGACATTCACATTCTTCGGATAAAGTTTGCACGCTTGCCTTGCGCTGCCTTCGAATACAACAGTTCTCTTCGCGTCATTTCTTCCAAGGCTCTTCGGATCCTTGGTGGTCTCAAGAAGCACGCTCCTAATTTTGCCGTCTGCAGAAGCAATAGAATCCAATCCGCCAATTGCGCCCGAAGGCAGGTATATTTTCCGTCCGTATTCTTTTGCCAAAACACTAAGCTGCACAAGCAGTTTCTTGTTGGCAAGCGCACCGACTGACATAATCATAACATCGCAGAAAGGCAAGCACTCATGTAGCATTGGTACGGCGCCCTGGCTTGCCGCTTCCACCACCAAATCCGCGCCAGCACACTCTTCAGGTATGCTGCCAAAGAACTTGCATTTCAAACCCGCGCTTGCCATCTTTGCTTTTGCAGACTTATCTGCATCCACTACCCACGCGACATCTTTTTTCATCTGCCTTGCGATGTGCGAACCGATCGCTCCAAACCCGATAAGACCTATTTTCATAAAAATTCCGCTTAAAACGCCGCCTCGGCCCTCTTCAATTCCTCTGTTCTTTTTCCAACCAGCTCTTTCTTCCTCTGCTTGTAAATCTTGTGCAGTTCATTCACAGCCCTGGTGTTTATCTTCACGTGCAGCCCGTCGTGCGGCCTAAGTGCGCCTGAGAACGTTTTCGGGATGTGCAACAGCTCATGGATGAGCACCTTCTCTTTTTCCTCGTCACTCAGTTTATCGTAATGCTGTGTTAACACTTCAATAATGTAAAACGTGCCGACTGAGAGCGCCTTCTGCCAAATATCTGGCAAATTCCAAATTCTCGCATACGCGCGCGCAGTCGCATTCTTTGAGCGCATGCAGATTATCCTAAATTCGTTGATGTGCCCATAAGACAGCACATCCACTATCTCACTCACCATCTTCTCAACGTCAGGCGCCAGCTCCACATCCATATGGAATTCTACTGGGGCATGGCTTTTATACGTGCTTTGCTGCTCATTTTGTAGGTCTGATATGGCAGGAAACACAGCCGCATTCATGGATCGTTGCGAAGAGGCATTCAACGCAGCATCACGCATGCAAAATCCCCTTGTAGTTCACCACTATGACTGCGACGGCATCACTTCAGGCTCCATTGTCGCATCCTGGTTCGAAAAAAACAGCAAGCCCTACAGGCTCCTCACAGTGCGCAAGGTGGATTCCGAGCTAATTGAAAAAGTAAAAAAGGAAAAACAGCTCATCTTCGTTGACTTGGGCAGCGGCTCGCCTGCAATGGATGAACTGAAAGGCGAAGTGGTAATCATCGATCATCACCAGCCGCAGTGCAAGAGCCACTTACAGGCAAACCCGCACTTATTCGGCTTCGACGGAGGCAGCGAGCTTTCAGCGGCAGGCTGCGCGTACTTTGTTTTCCGAACAAGCGTTGACTTGGGGATAGTCGGCGCAGTGGGCGACATACAATACCCGCTCCGCTCGCTGAACAAAACCATGCTCGATGACGCAGTGGCGCAAACGGAAGTGGAAGTGACAACTGACATACTGCTTTTCGGCAGGAACTCGCGCCCCCTTCTCCAGCTCCTTTCATTTGCAGACGACCCCTACTTGCCCGGCCTCACAGCACACGAGGATGCGTGCATCTCATTCATGGGTGAATTGGGCATTGAACTGAAAAACGAAAATAAGTGGCGCACCTACCGCGACCTATCGCAGGCAGAAAAAAGGAAGCTCGTTTCCGCGCTCGCAGAGCTCCTCGCGCTTCGCATCTCGCCCGAGGCAGTCCATAAACTCACAGGCGAAGTGTACACTCTTCTCAAGAGGCAGCCTGGCACCGAACTTTGCGACGCATCCGAATTTTCCACTCTTCTGAACGCATGCGGCAGGAACGACAAGCCCGAAGTTGGCGTTGATGTTTGCCTCTCCCGCCCAGGCTCATATGAAAAGGCGCACGCGCTTCTAGCAGAGCACAGGAAAAACCTGCGCGAGGGCATAGCATTTGCAATGAAAAACTCACAGGACCTTGGCAAGTTCCTCCTGATTGACGGCAGGGGCGTGATACCCGATTCAATCATCGGCGTGGTGGCAGGCATGCTCTTTCCAGGGCAGCGAAACAAGCCAGTGCTTGCGCTCTCGCTCGAAGCGTCTGGCAAAATAAAACTTTCAACACGCGGCACGCGCAAGCTCGTGGAGGCAGGGCTCAACTTAAGCAAAATACTTTCTGAAGTCTGCCCCATAGTCGGGGGAGTGGGTGGCGGGCACAACATCGCGGCAGGCGCAAGCATTCCCGCAGACAGGCTTGATGAATTCCTGAAAGAATTTGCAAAAAGAGTCTAAAATCAGTCGTGCTTTTTCTTTATCTTCTTGCCTGACTTCTCTTCCTTTCCGGACTGCGCGGATGCGGCACCAGCTGATGAGTCCTCTTCAGGCTGCGAAGCCAAAGCGCCATCTTCCTGCGTTTCCTTCAGCTCCTTTTCCACAAGCGCCTTGAACTGCTTCTGCCATTCTTTGTCTGTCGCGCTCCAGTCCGCTTCGGCTCCTTGCTCCTCGATTTTCTTTAGCATGTTATTCGCGGCAGTGCCGCACTCCAGCACAAAGTCCAATTCCAAAAAGTGCGGATGCTTGTATTTCACTGAGGCATCGTGAATCTGCGAGTACATTTTTCCCTTGAAGAATGCTTCCATTGTATACTGCTGCGGAGAAATACCCGTTTCATCGCTCCTTCTTTCAAGCGCAGGCGGAACGAACGCGAGTTTCAAATTCTTTGCAATTTTCCCAAGGTCGGCGTTCGTTAGCGACTGCGCAGACGCCTCGGGCAGGTCGAGGAACAGGCACTTGAGATTGGTGCTGCCTATTTCCTCTCCCCTTTCCAAGTGGAATACTTCGACGAATTTTCTTTCCTTCAGGTCGGTTTCATACTGCAGCCCAAGCATCCTGTAAACTCTGCTCTTCCTTCCAAACCTTATTTTCTTGAGGAAGGAATACCTGTCAGTGGAATACATCGAGGCAGCCGGCACGCCGAACACGAGTTCCAACCGGTCCTGCACATCCTTCAGCGACTGCGCGTGCAGGTTGTAAAGCAGGAAAATGCCCGGCTGAGTATTGAGCATGTTAATCACACCTTGGATGGCAAGCCTCGAGCGGATTTCGTTGATGATAACGCACGCGTCTCCCATGCGCAGCGCGGCATTGGTCATGGACACCAAGTCCAGCTCGTTGCTTCCGCCGCCGCTTTCCTCCTTGTCTGATGACTGTACCTGTACTGCGCCGATATGAAACCCGCGCTTGCGGTAGGCTTTAGTTGGAATTTCCTCAATGTCCTGAATTGGCAGAATTCTTTTCTTCGTGCCAATCGCGGCAATCTTCGCGGAAGTGAAAGCTGTTTTGCCAACACCCTTCAAGCCAAGCACTGCTTCAGAGCAGCCCAAGCCAACCATCACGTCGTCATAGCCCGCAAAGAAGGGCGAAAGCGAATTGAGCTTCAGATACATTGGGTAGGTGAACGGCTGGTCGCGCATGATACGGAGCGCAGCCTGCAGGTCGCCAAATGTCGCAGGCGGCCGCTGCAAGTGGCACCTCATTGCCAGTCTCGTGAGCACCAGGTCAATCACGGGAGTGGTTTTGTCAAACTTCCTGTTGCCCTGCCCCACAACTACGATATTGCGGAATGCATTTTCCAGCATCTCGTGGTTGTATCTCCAGAGCGTGTGGCACAGCCCGAATTTCGCGTGCTCAAGATAAATAGGAGAATTTTCCGAGTCAATGTAAATGTCCGTGATATTGTCCCGGTCAAGCGCAATATTCTCGATTGGCGCGCCCAATCCAACAACCCATGATGCGGCTTCCCTACCCATGGCAACTGCCTGCTCCTGCGATATGTCCACCTTGTCAAGCGCGCACTGGTCAATGAACTTCTGCGCGAATTCCCTGCTTCTGTCGTCGAAAATTGTCGAGAAGTCCACTACTTGCCTTGTTTCCTTAAGCCCGTCCTGTATGGCTACTTTCAACATTTCCTGCAGTTCCTTTGGCAGATTCTCGATAAGCAGATTCTCAATAGTGTAAAGATGCGCTTCGCCGCCTGGGATATCATAGATTTTCACGCGCAGGTTGCTACCTAACTCATAATTCGCTTCAGGGCTGGTGAGTGGCACCGCTTCTTTTGGAACAGTGAGCATGAAGTTCTGCATGAACAGGAGTGTTTTCAAGCCAAGGAGCGCAAGGAACGCGGCTCGCAGGTCGCCTGTCTTCACGCACAGCTGGTACATGCTCGACTTGGTGTAAGCCGCCAAGATGCCATTCATCCAAGCCTGGAACGAGCGGTAGCCCTCGACAAAAACAGCCTTTTGCGGATAGGGCTCGTTGTAATCCTTGAGCACGCGCGCAGCCACAAGCGGGTTCATGTACAAATAATCGTAGAAATCCTTGAGTGCTTTTTTCCTCTGCAAATAGTAATCGTCTTCAGGCCTGCCGTATGTTTTCGGGTTGAGCATAATTGCTTCAACCTGCCTGATTATGCCATCATACTCCTGCAGTATGGCTGATTTGTCCTCGTCAAGGTCAATCACCACTTCCTCCTCGTACCTCATGCTCTTCCACTGCTTTGGAAGCTGCGAGGTCACGCGAAGGTGCGAGTTGATGCACTGCGGCGTGGTGAGCCCGAGCCCGCAGGTCGGGCAGTCCATGACGAGCCGTGTGCCCTGATAGGTTGGTCTGCAGCCCATACTCTAGCAATCGCGTTTCAGTTTTTTAAATCAGACGCAATGCGGGCCGCCTATTGATGCGCATTTCTCAGGATGTTGACCAAAGTTTCAATATCTTTTGGCGCAACGCCAAGTTCAGTGCATTTTTTTCTGAGGGCGGGGAGATCATAAGCGACATTGTCTCCCTCGATCTCGATAGTGGCTTCCTTAAGCGCCGCCTGTACTGATTCATTCTTGAAGACATTCATCCCGCCATACGCGGCAAGGACTTTTTTCGAGCAGGTGACTTTGCTTGTGTCGTCAGCCAGGCGAATTGCGTTTTCGAGCCGTGCCTTTTCTCTTGCAAACGTTCCACGAGTGTCAAAAATTTGCACAGTTGCTGGTTTCAGATTGAGCTGGCTCTCTGCAGTCTTCAGCAAAATTGCCTGCGGCGTTTGTCCTGTTGCAACCATGTTCCCACCCGTTGCAAAATATGGCGATTAAAGCGTATAAATGGCACGGGCAACCGGACCTGCGCGCTTTCGCTAAGGGAAATCAAAATAAAAAAGTCGCAACAGCCCCGTTGGCGCGAGGCTGCCCGTTTAAATCAAAAAGTGTCCTGGACTACTTAAGCATTCTTCAGCTTTGCCTTGTAGACATAGCCGTCCTTGCCGAGGTAGTACATGTAGCCCTTCTGCTTGTCGATCTTTTCAGTGCCGACCTTGCCCTTCCTGCCGCTCTTGTTGTGCTTCATTGGGGCTTTCCAGACATAGCCGTCCTTTCCAATGAAGTAAAGGAAGCCGTTGTCCCTCTTTATTTTTTCAGATCCAATTTTCTGTCCCATTTAGATCCCTCCAAAATAGATATTCTCGCGGGTTTTATTCCCACGTCGTGGTGTTCGTCGGCATAATTTATAAACGTATCTCCGACGGTGGCACGACGTAAAAGGAAGAGTAAACCTTTACGAGGTGAAAATGCCTGCGGCGGGCTGCAAAGAGGGTCAGGCGGACGATTTTCCGGCAAATGCCGAAAAACACGGTTCAAATCTGAAAAACAGCCCGGTATCCGTCGTAGAAAGGTAAGCGGTTTTAATACCCCTGCCCATATTTTTGCGGTTGATATGGATCTAGGCAGAAGCCTCAGGCAGGCGCTTTCGAAATTCACGGGTGCACCCGTTGCAGATGAAAAGGCAGTGAAGGAACTCTGCCGCGAGCTGCAGCGCGTTCTCATCACTTCAGACGTGAATGTCAAACTGGTATTTGAGCTCACCAAGAAGATAGAGAACCGCGCGCTTGACTCGAACCTTGCAAAAGGCCTGTCACTCCGCGAGCACGTGGTAAAGGTCGTCTACGAAGAGCTCACATCTATGATGGGCGAGCGCTATGAGCCAAAAATAGCGCCGCACAAAGTGCTTCTTCTTGGGCTTTACGGTTCAGGCAAAACAACGACAGCCGGAAAGCTCGCACACTTCTACAAATCCCGCGGGCTTTCAGTTGCACTCATTTCCTGCGACGTTGACAGGCCTGCCGCATACGAGCAATTGCAGCAGGTGGCAAAGCAATCTGGCGCAGCATTTTTCGGAATCAACGGCGAAAAGGATGTGGAAAAAATTATTGCGGATGCAAAGAGGCAGTGGAAGGAAGACGTAATCATCGTCGACTCTGCTGGCCGCTCGGCATTTGACTCGGAACTTACTGACCAATTGAAGCGCATCAACTCCCTCTCGCAGCCAGACGAAAAATTCCTGGTGATCTCCGCAGACATAGGGCAGATTGCAGGCAAGCAGGCAGCCGAGTTCAACGACGCAGTCGGGCTTTCAGGCGTAATAATCACAAAAATGGATGGTAGCGGCAAAGGAGGCGGCGCGCTTTCAGCAGTCGCATCCTCCAAGGCGAAAGTCGCATTCATCGGCACAGGCGAAAAGATGGATGCGCTTGAGCCGTTTGACGCGCAGAAATTCGCAGGCAGGCTGCTTGGCTTCCCGGACATCGGCTCCCTCCTTGAAAAAGTGAAGAAAATTTCGGAAGAGCAAAAACTTCCGGACAATCTCGAGGAAAAGCTCACGATGAGGACATTCTACGAGCAATTGAAGGCAGCGCGCAAGCTCGGCCCGCTCTCAAATGTATTTTCCATGCTTGGCGCGGCTGACCTTCCGCCTGAAATGGTGCAGACCTCAGAGCAGAAGCTCAAGAAATTCGAGGTAATAATCAACTCCATGACGGCAGCTGAGCGCGATGACGCGGCTCTTTTGCGCAAGCACCACTCCCGTATCGCGCGCATAGCAAAAGGATCAGGCACAACAGAAGCAGACGTGCGCGACCTCCTCGCGCAGTTCGAGCGCGTGAGCGGCATGTTCAATTCATTCAAGAAGAACAGGGGCTTCCGCAAAAAGATGGAAAAGATGATGAAGGGCTCGAACATTGACTTGTCAAAGCTTGGCGGATGAGCACAAAATCAGTCATGAAAAAATTTAAGGTTGATAAAATGCAGCCCTGCAAAGGGCCTGCTCTAAAATAAAAAACTAATAAGAGATTTCTAATTACATCTTGGGCCTGCTCGCGAGAGCAAGCTCCTTTGAGACAAGCTCCTCAAGCACTTCCTTGGCAATGACGCGCCTTCCGCCGATCTTCTCGTGCGGTATGCGGTTCCTGTCAAGCCTGCGCTCGAATGCATTGCGCTTTATTTTGATGCCCTTTGAGGTCATCTGCTGCACCGCGTCGCCAACATCATAGTAGTTCTTGCACACGTGCACAAGGCCTTCAATGGTGCCCTTTGGCACCCAGCGCTGGGTTCCGATTTTCAGGGACGGGATCGAGTTTTTCTCAATGCGCCCGATGAACGCCCTCAGGTTGAGCTTCTCGTATTTCTTGAGCTCGTTGAATGCCTGCTTCACCGTGTAGAATTCGTTTGCAAGCGCAATCCAGTCGTGGATGACTGGTTTCGGGATAAGCCTCTTATTGCCGATTTTCTCAGAGTGAACAGACCTGCGCTCCACACGCCCGCCGAATGCGCGGAAGGAAAGCGGAACACCGCCCTTCTTCAGCTCCTCATATGCCTCTTCGAGGGTAAAGAGCCCCATGCCGTGCAGCCTGTCTTTCTCGAGCTTATCCTGAGAGTAAAGTTCCTTTGCATGGCCGACGATGTCGCCGATGCTCTCGTGAAGCTCCCGCTCGGTTTGTGCGCGTTTCGCTTTCATCTCGGAAAGCTTCGCAGTTTTCAACTTTGAAACTACCGGGTCCTTGATGACCTTTTCAATGACGATGCGTTTTCCACGAGGCATGTTTCCACCTTTTTATGAAAGCCATTTCGGGCTCTTTATCACAATAACATATTCTACCATTATCTTCTACAGCAACTTATTTATAAAGGTTTCCTTTATTTCCCACAACTAGTTTGTTGCTCCCCCCACCAGCCAGTTACACACGTGAAATTGCTATGCTAACAACATTTAAATACTCTTTCTACACCCCAATTTTCTTGCGCGCAGGCGAAGGTTGCATTATAGTTTAACCGTTTGCATTCAAAGATCCATCATGAAAAAAATATCGCTATGCCGGCTGTGCCTGTCCCGTTTCAGGGCAAAAAATGCAGCGCTGCAACCGGCAAAATTGGAAAATGCATGCTTCATTTGCAAGGGGCTAGTTGGGAAACTCGATTCATTTTTGGAAACCGCGCTTGCGCAATCAAAAGAATTCGAATGGAGCACATTTGCAGTCTCAACGTCGTTCTCAAAGGATGTTTTCGTGCGCGAAGAAAAGGTGGCAGACCTGTTTTCACCAGGTGATTTCTCTTCATTGAAAAATTCGCTGAATGCGCAGGCAATTTCCCGCATCAGCGCGGCAACGGGCAAAAAAAGTTCGCAGCGTTTTGCAGAAGCGACCTTTTTGCTTGACTTTATTTCCGGAAAATCAAATGCAAAGCCGACTCCTGTTTATGTATACGGGCACTATCTGAAGTTTTCCCGCAAGCACTGCCAAAGCAGATGGCACTGTTCCGATTGTGGCGGCAGAGGCTGCGAATCCTGCGGGGGCAGCGGACAGAACTATCCTTCAGTAGAGGAAGAAATCGGCAAGGTATTGCAGCCTCTCTTCGGCGCCGCATCCGCAACATTGCATGCCTGCGGCAGGGAAGATGTGGATGTCCGCATGCTTGGCAACGGCAGGCCGTTTGTGATGGAGCTTAAGGATCCGAAAAAACGGGCGCCCGACTTGGGGGTTGCGGAAAAATTGTTCGCCGAAAACTCAGACGTGCGGGCAATCAACATCAAAACCGTTCCGCAATATTTCGTGGACGCAGTCTGCAACTCGCACTTTGAAAAGGAATATTCCGCGCTCGTTTCAGCTGACCGCCCCCTGACTGCTGCAGACGCAAAAAAAACAGAATCGCTTTCCGGCACAATGATATTCCAGCAGACTCCCAAGCGCGTGCTTGCAAGGCGCGCCGACCTGGAGCGCAGGCGGAAGGTATTTTCCATTTCCGCAAAGGTTGAAAAAGGCGGGCGGCTCCGCCTGAAAATACTTGCGGAAGCTGGCACCTACATAAAAGAATTGATACACAGCGATGAAGGCAGGACAAAACCAAGCCTCGCAGCGCTTCTTTCCAGAAAGGCAGCTTGCGACGAACTGGATGTTATCGGCATACGCGATTATTTCCTGGAAACGCTAGCTTAGTGATTAAATATTCTCGCCCGCCTTCTTTTCCCATGCTTGATCTCTTCACAATCCCGTCTGCAGTGCCCGGCATCGGAGCCCGCATGGCGCTCGCATTCATTTTCACGGCAGCAGCAGCCTACTTCGACATATTCAACAAGAAATGGGTGCCAAACACACTTGTCTACTCGTTTGCGGCACTGGCCGTGCTGATAAATTTCATTTACTACGACCCCGTGCTCACCTGGTCTGCGCTTGCAATCGGCGCAGTGGTATTCGCGGCGTGCTACTTGCTCTACAAACTCGGGCAGCTCGGTGGCGCAGACGCATACGTTCTTGCTTCAATCGCAGCGACGATCCCCTATCTTCCCTCCTCGCTTATCGGCTCATCGCAAAGCGCGCCCTACCCGTTCATACTTTCAGTTCTTGCGCCAACCGGCGTTGCATTCATATTGCACATGGTGCTCCGTTTCGTTCCCTATATTTCAAATCAAATCGCAAAAGGCAAAATAAAATTCACTGCATCAAAAATCGCAGGCCCGATAGGGCTCGCAGCCGCATTTCTAGTATTCGTTTACGCTCTCCTCTCTCTCCCGTTTGCTTTCCCGCCGATTTACATGGGGATGCTCATTTTCCTCGCAGTGGGGCTGGTTTTCTTCTCGCTCTTCAAGTCTGAAATAAAAGACAGCATGATCGAGCAGATGAAGGTCGGTAAATTGCAGGAAGAGGATGTTATTGCGCTTGAGAAAATGGATGCAGGGCTCGTACAAAAAATGAAACTTCAGCCCGTGCTTACTGCACAATCGATTGCGCTTCTCAAAAAATCAAAGTTGAAGGCAGTGCCGGTATACACCGGGATGCCTTTCTTCCTCCCCTATCTATTGCTAGGGTTGGTGTTCACGCTCCTTTTCGGCGACATGCTGCTGTTTGCAATCCGCTAGAAAAAGTACAAGTAAGATTGGGATTTAGAAGAATTGCTCAAGTCCCTTCTGCTCTCCCTTGAATTTCAGGTCATCTTCGGAATAACCGAGTTCTTTCAGTATTTTCAGGACGGACGGCAGAATCTGATTATCGATGTAATAGTTCGGGTCATAGTCCTTTGCCATCTCCACCACATACGCCTTCTCCGAAATAGTCTTGCCTGTTTTTGTAATTACGTAGCCTATCATGCTGCCCTTCTCAATCTGCATCCCTGCTGCAATGCCTTTTTGCGCAGCTGAAACTTCCGGCGATTTTATGTCATACTTCCTGGGGTCCTTTTTCATCTGCGTGTATATCGTAAGTTCCTCAAGCGGCACCTTGCCTTCCTTAAGCCGCACAATCATGTCCTTCACAACCTTGACTGCCATTTCCTTACTTCCGTGCTTTAGTATTGCTTCAAGCACGCCTCTCTGCGTATTTTTCGCAACAGCAGACCAATCGCGGCGCACCAGCTCAAAGCCCCTGATTTTGATGCGTCCGTCCTCGCCAATAAGCGCATACTTCTTTTTCGCACCTGCGCCCTCTGCATTCTTTTTCGTGACAAACACGCCGCGCGGGTAGAACCCTTCAAGCTCAAGCTCCATGTCTCCCGGCAGTTCGGCATTTATTTTTTTCATGAACTGCATTGCATCATCCTTGCTCTTTTTTCCCATGAGCAGGAAAATGGAATCAGTGTCACCATAAAGCACATTGAAGCCTGTCTTCTCCCCCTTGTCAATCGTGTCCTGGATGAAGTGTCTGCCCCACGCAGTGACCGATTCGCCGCAGTCGCGTGAATACCAGCGCGAGCGCGGGTAGGCGAGGTAACCGTAATACGAGTTGGCAAGAATTTTCAGCGACTGCTGCCTTGCGAAAAGCATTTCATACTCTGGCGTGTCCTTTTCAATTTTTTTCAATTGCGTTTTGAGCGCACCGCGCACCTGCAGAATTTCCTCAAGCACAGTCGGAATAAGCCCGCGCGGCGTTTTTTTGAACCTGTGCCCATTTGGCGAAATATAACAGTCTGAATCCGGCACGGACGCAGGCGGATTGAGCGTGAACGGATCGATATTGTGCGCAGTAATAATCGAGGGGTACAGTCCGCGGAAGTCGAACACCACCATATTCTCGTAAATTCCGGGCTGCGGCAGCTTCACGAACGCGCCCTTGATGGGTCCAAGCTCCCTTTCCTGCGCCATTGCATCATCCGGCTTGTTCGGAATAATCGTCTTGTACTGCGCGCTCTTGTGCATGAGAAGCGACTCAACCAGCTGCCCGGCAGTCGCATTCGCGGTGTCGAAAAGCGGCAGGCGCGTCACCCTGCTCATTTCAATTTGCGAGGGAAGAAGCACATTCCCGATTTCCATTGTTGCAACCGAGTCAAAGCGCGAGTAATCCGCAAGAAGCGGCGCAAGCTTCGGGTCGTCCCACATTTTCCAAATCTCAAGCTTCACGACCATTAGTTTTTTCTTGCCGGTCAATTCCTCATACGCATTCTCAAGCGTGTATTTCGAGATTTTGAATGCGCCAATAAACCCCATGAACCGCACCAAGGGGTACAGGTCAATGTGGATTCTCCCCGTGATTTCCGCAACATCGCGGATTCCCTGCCTTCTCACGCGGAAAGAGCTTCCGTCCCTGCCGATTGAAAAATCAATGCCGTTCACATCTGCGCGCGCCTTCAGGTAGGGCAGGTCAAAAACAGTGTCATTGTAGCCAAGCAGCACTTCCACGTCGTTTTCCTTGATTGCTTCCAGGAATTTCTTTATCATTTCCCGCTCGTCCTTGCAATAAACCACGAAGTCGCGGTCTATTTTCTTGCTGGTAAGGACAAAGCGCTTGCCGCCAAACTCATAGCTTATCATGATTATTTCGTCTTTGTCCGGGCGGGGCATTCCCTTCGGATTGTATGTTTCAATATCATACGCCATGGTGCGAAGCTGCACTGCGGCATCCTTCTTTGCGATTATTCTCTTGATGAACTTGCCCTCTCGCTCGTAAATGATTTTCATGAACGGCGTCAAATCCCGGTCAATCAAGTAGCGCCTGCCGAACGGGATATTATTTTCATAACACGGGTGCTTCATTGCAGCAATCGCCGCGCTCACATGCGGAACATCGTACGGCCGCTCGCAAAAGACCTTCCAAATTTCCTTTTCCACACCCAGCACGTTCATCTTCACCCGCTCGCAGCGCGTGGGGCTTACCTGCCTGTCCCTTCCAATTGCCTTTACAGCCATTATTTCCTTTTCCGCGGACTTGGGTGCGTCAACATAGAAGTAAGGCTCATAGTAATCGTAAAGCCTGAACAGCCGCTTCCCCTTCATCAGCAGCCGGACAACTGTCTTCTCGTCCTTTATCCTGTAATCTACATCGAGAAGAATCGCCTTTCTTTTCACCACGCCTGTTTCCTTTTTTGCCACGCTAGACTTCGGGGCAGTAAGCATTAATTAATTACTAGCGAATATCGGACAATCCTATTCGAGAGGTGTTCTTATGGCAATAAAGGTTGGCGTAAATGGATTCGGCCGCATCGGCAAGCTTGTCGTCCGCGCGGCGTTCGAGCGCGGGTTTGTGGGCAAGAAGTTCGACATAGTTGCGATAAACGACACGCACGACCCGAAGCTTTCCGCGCACCTGTTCAAGTACGACTCAACGCAGGGCAGGTTTTCCGGCACGGTAAAGGGCGAACCGGGCAAGCTCACGGTAAACGATCACGAAATGACAGTTGTTTCCTCCCGCGACCCTGCCACGCTCAACTGGGGCGGCATGGGCGTTGACCTTGTGCTTGAGTGCACAGGCGCATTCACTGACAGAGCTGGCTCAAGCAAGCACCTGCAGGCAGGCGCAAAAAAAGTCCTCATTTCCGCGCCCTGCAAAGGCGGCGAGGCAGATGCGACAATAGTGCTTGGTGTCAACGACGAGAAATACGACAAGAAAAAGCACAACATAGTCTCAATTGGCTCATGCACCACAAACTGCCTTGCGCCGGTCGCAAAAACCCTTGATGACAATTTCGGGATAGAGAGCGGCTTCATGACAACCTGCCACGCATACACAAACGACCAGCTCATACTTGATGCGAACCACAAGGACTTCCGCCGAGCCCGCGCAGGCGCAGTGAACATCATTCCAACATCGACAGGCGCCGCAAAGGCGATTGGCGAAGTCATCCCGAAACTAAAAGGAAGGCTGGATGGGCTCGCACTTCGAGTTCCAATC
>JAPLWZ010000115.1 GCA_026396335.1 Microcaldota archaeon
ATTTCAGTTGTGGAAGTGGAAAAGACATTTGACCAAATGAGTTTGGTGTCCTTCATGTAGTAAAACTGCCCCCTTCAGGGGGCAGATATTTATTGGAAAGGAAAAAGGGGGAATAACCTATAGCTCTGCGAACATTCTATACGATCTTGGCACGCATGGCAAATTCGATTACATCCGCTGTGCAAATGTGCTTTGGCATTATGGCGATGCCAAAACGAGAGTCATCCTCTTTAATCTGGAAAAATTGCGTTCAGAGGGCGGCGTGCTTGCAGTCGGCTCATCAAACGGAATGGAAGAAGAAATCATAATGCTCAAGAAAGGTGACAGGATTTCAGACTTTTTCTAGCCCGGCTGCCGCTAAGAAAAAAGAAAAAAAAACAAACAAGGAAAATAAGAAAAGAAGCCCGCGCATTACTTCTTCTTGGGCTTGACATCCTTTGCGCTGCCCTTGTACTTGGATTCCTTGAGCGCAGCAGCAATCTCCTTGAAGCCGTCCAAGAGCTCAAGCGGAATCGGGATTATTATCGTATTCGAGGGAGTTGGTCCCAGCCCATCCAGCGTCTGGAGCACTCTCAGCTGCATGCCTCCAGGGGTAGAAGTCATCACTTTCGCAGCATCGGCAAGGTTCTGCGAAGCCATCTTGTCGCCTTCTGCTTTGATGATGGTGGCGCGCTTCTCGCGCTCTGCGGAAGCCTGCCTGCTCATCATTCTCTTGAGGTCATCCGGCACTTCCACATCCTGCAGCTTGATGTCTGTAACATCCAAGCCCCAGTTTTCAGTGCCCTCTTCTACAACTTTTTGTATCTTCTGGCCGATAAGCCCCCTTTCAGAGAGAACATCATCCAGGCTCATGCTGCCAATCACATCACGGAGCGCGGTCTGCGCGTACTGGCTCATAGCATACTCGTAATTTTGAACTTTGATCACTGCATCTTCGGGTTTCACAACCTTGAAGTACACCACGCCGTTCACGGACACAGGCACATTGTCCTTTGTCATGACCGACTGCTTGGGGATATCCATAGTGAGAATTCTCATGTCCACTGTGCGCATCTCCTGCAGTATTGGGATGACAATCGTCAAACCCGGCTCCCTTGTGCCCGCATATTTGCCCAGCTGGAACATTATGCCCTTCTGATACTGGTAAACCACGCGCACTACGAACGGTATGGCAATAATTCCGCCGACTACTATTGCTGAAAGACAAAAATCAAATTCACCCATCGCAATCACCAGTACAAAATGAGGAGTGCATATTTATTTATGCGAGCCCCAAACCCCTCCATGCGAAGAGTCGAAATCCGCCGGACCTCTGGTCCGCCATCTCTCCAGCGTAGAGCGCTGGAGACACACAAGTCTCCCGGCAACACAATGCATCTTTGGTGGCGCGTAAAGAACCCGCTGGTAACTGTAATCCGTTTCATTCTCATTTACAGCGCCCGCTTCCTTCCCTCCACTTACATCAAAAACGTACTCTGCCGCGCATGCGGCGCGCGCATAGGCAAGGGCGTGACATTCGGCCTGGGTGCAATGATGGACATATTCTATCCTGAACTCATCGATGTAGGCGACAACTCGCTCATCGGCTACAACACGCTCATTCTCGCGCACGAATTCCTGCAGGGCGAGTATAGAACCGGCAAGGTGCAAATTGGCAAGAACGTAATGATAGGCGCAAACTGCACTATTCTCCCGGGCATCTGCATAGGAGATGGCGCCTCAATCTCAGCAATGACACTCGTAAACTGCGACATACCTGCGGGGCAAAAATGGGGTGGAGTGCCGGCACGGAGACTGAAATAGATGGAAGAAAGCCGTCGTCTATTTCTTTTCAATTTCCTCTTTCTCCTCTGCATAGCGGGCGTGCTTGCCGGTGCATATTACTACTGGGATCAGATGGCAGCAACTCCTCTTCTTCTCTTAATTTTTGTTCCCGACTGCCCCCTCTACGTTCTCCTCACTCTTCCCATCCTCTCAAAAAAGATCCGCTCCGACGCATATTCTTTCCTTGTATCGATCGGCATGTTCAAATACGGCCTCTGGACCGTATTCGTGCTCCTCTTCTACAGTGAGTACTGGTCTCCATCGCAAATTTGGATAACGATTCCGTTCATTATCGGGCACATTGGCA
>JAPLWZ010000139.1 GCA_026396335.1 Microcaldota archaeon
TGTAGTAAAACTGCCCCCTTCAGGGGGCAGATATTTATAGGTTAACGCTCAGTCGTCTTTCCGTCAAAGTGCTCTTCAGTTGCCTCAGCGATTTTCTTCGTTTTCCTCACCACCTTATCCTTGTGCTCTGGCGGCGAGTAAATAGTGTAAAGCTTGAGCTTTGTCTTGCCGGTATTTGTGACATTGTGCCTTGCGCCTGCGGGGACAATTATGCAGTCGCCGTCCTTCACATTGTATTTTGACGCATTGATTTCCACAAGCCCCTTTCCCGTTTCAAACCTGAAGAACTGGTCATGCGTCTTGTGCACTTCCGCGCCGATTTCTTCACCGGGCATTAGGCTCATCAACACGAGCTGGCTGTATTTACTAGTATATAGTACGTGCCTGAAATCCGAATTCTTGAGCGTCTTTGATTCAATAGCCGCAAAATAACCTTTCTTTGCCATTTCGTTCACCCCTCAATTTCCAATCCTCTGGCAGAATCCAACTGTGTTCCTGAACTCAGGGAAGTACTATAAACAATCGCGCCCTTCCTTTTCATGCAGCCAATGCTGCAAAAGAGGTGTCTACTATGGTGAGCAAGCAAACTATTTCTTACGGGAGCATTCCGGCATTTGTTTTTGCAGTCTTTCTCCTTGTTGCCTGCTCATACGCAGCAGACCCGCTGACCACTGCGGGCGCCACTGCGGCTGGCAGCGCATACAGTTTCGGAGACTGGTCCAAGTCCGCAGTGTCCGTAACATTGTCGTGCGTCCCTGGAAGCTCGGACTGCGCAAATGTTTCCTACTGCACTGACACAGCCAACGCCTGCAATCCGATAAGCGGCGGGGCAATTTACAGCTCGCCAGTCAACGTTTCAACTGAAGGCACATCCTACATCCGCTACGCAAGCGTCAACAGCACCGGCGGATGGGGCGACACTGCTTCAAGCACAATAAAAATCGACACTATCCTACCCGCAATCTCGATAAGTGACGGCGCATCTTCCAGCTGGACCAACAACGATGCCATCTCGGTAAGTGTTTCAGACAACGGCTCAGGGCTCTCAAGCACCAAGTGGATTGTAAGGCAAGACTCCGCATGCGGCGCCTCTCAGGACAATGACATCAATTCCGGCACAAGCGGCACCTTGATGCAGGCAAACAACGATTCGCTTTACCAAAGCAAATACATCTGCTTCAGGGCAGTTGATGTTGCAGGCAACAAGGCATACGCAGTTTCCTCGCAAATCACGCGCCTCGACACAACAGCGCCAGTGGTGAATGCAGGGGCGGACCAGGGCGCAAAATCGCAGTTCACGCAAAACGGAGCGGCATCTGATTCCGGAAGCGGGATTTCATCCTACTCATGGTCGAAAACATCCGGCCCAGGAACAATAACGTTTGGCAGCCAGGGTTCGCAGGGCACCACGGTGAGCGCGAACACAGACGGCACTTATGTGATAACTCTTACTGCAACTGACGCAGCGGGCAATTCAGGCTCCAACTCATTCACGCTCAACTGGATAACCACTGCGCCCGGCATAACAATTTCCAATCCGGATTCCTCGCCTGCGCAGTCCAAGATGATTTCTGCCTCGGTGCCATCAGGCACCCTGACAATGGCAGCCACAACCGGTACGGTATGCGACTCATCGCTTCCATTCGTGCCTTATGCATCTTCTGCATTCAGCGCTGAAGCGGACAATGGAAAGAAAATTTGTTACAGGGTGGCAGACTCCCTGGGCAACACCGCATACCTCCTGTCCAGTGCAGTATCGGGCATAGACAAGACCGCGCCCTCCCTTTCGCTCAACGGCAATTCAGCCGTCACCATTGAGGCCGCCTCCAATTACGCCGAAGCGGGTGCCACTGCAACCGACAACCAGGACTCGGGCATCTCGTCCAAAATAGCCGTGAACAGCACGGTCAACACAGGCAAGGTCGGCACCTACTTGGTCACCTATGATGTTACTGATGCGGCGGGCAACAAGGCGCCGCAATTAACGCGCACAGTGAATGTGGTGGACACAACCAGGCCGGTGATAACGCTTCTCGGCAACTCGACAATCACTCTTGAAAAAGGCGCCGCATACATAGACACAGGCGCAACCTCAGCAGACAATTACGACGGAGTAATCACTTCCAAAATAGCGGCAGGCGGCTTTGTGAACACCGAAGCAGCAGGCACCTACACTCTCACATACGATGTATCCGACTCTTCCGGCAACAAGGCAGCGCAGGTTGCCCGGACGGTAACTGTAACTGACAACACGCTCTGGGTAATAGGGGGCATCCTCTTGGTGGTGCTGGTCGTTGTAGCAGTCGGGGGCGCAGCCGTCTATTATCTGTTCATGAAGAAAAAGGGCGGGCTCTAAGGCGCCTATTTTCCCCTGCCAAAAAAGAATTCGCATGGCGGCAGTTTCTTAACTAGCAAAGCCTTCTCAGGTTTTCCCTTATCTCCTTCCCTCTCCTGAAAAGCATCTTCTCAGTGTCATTTTCCAGAATGGGCGTTGGCACAACAATCGGTTTCCCTTCCGCATCAACCGCGACAAACAGGAAGTTCGCGCAGCTGATTATCGTCTTTCTCTCGCCGTTCTTATTTTCAGCATCCACCTTCACCCTTACCAGCATGGATGTATTGCCAACGTAAATGACGCGTGCGCTCGAGATTATTATTTCTCCCAGCTTGACTGGCTTTTCAAAAACAATATTGTCCACGCTCGCAGTGACGCAGTCGCACTTGCAATAGCGGATCGCAGCGATATTCGCCGACTTGTCCATCATCGCCATGAGAACTCCGCCGAAAAGCGTGCCGTAATGGTTTGTCTGC
>JAPLWZ010000121.1 GCA_026396335.1 Microcaldota archaeon
CTGAAGTTGCTGAAAAATTCGGGCTTGTGAAAGGGAATGTTGTTGTCATGGTGCACTGCGGCTCGCGCGGGTTCGGGCACCAGGTTTGCGACGATTCTTTGCGCGAAATGCTTACTGCCGCGAGAAAATACAATATTGCGCTTCCTGACCCAGAGCTTTGCTGTGCGCCCATTAATTCGCCGGAAGCGGAAAAATATATCAAGGCAATGCGGTGCGCCGTGAACTATGCGTTCAACAACAGGCACATCATGATGCACTGGGTGAGAGAAACGTTTGATACTGTTTTCGGAAAAGGCACGGGCGACCAGATGCCGCTTGTGTATGACGTTTGCCATAATATTGCGAAGTTCGAGGAGCACACTGTGGACGGGCAGAGAAAGATGCTTTGTGTCCACAGGAAGGGTGCGACTCGTGCGTTTGCTGCAGGAAGAAGCGAATTGCCTGCTTATTACCGGGACATCGGGCAGCCCGTGATGATACCAGGGAGCATGGGCACCGCGTCCTATGTTCTTGTCGGAAGGCCAGGCTCGATGGAAAACTCGTGGGGTTCATCCTGCCACGGCGCAGGGCGCGCGATGTCGAGAAGCAGGGCGGTGCACACCTGGACCGGGAACCAGATACAGTCCGAGCTTGCAAGCCGCGGGATAATGGTGAAAGCCACCGAGTCCGATCTTCTTGCCGAAGAGGCGCCGGGCGCTTACAAGAATGTGACCGATGTTGTTGCGTCAGTGCAAGCTGCCGGGCTTTCAGATATTGTTGCCAAGCTGATTCCAATGGGCGTCGTCAAGGGCTAAAGAGAAAGTTAATAAACTTCGGACAATACAAGAGCCACCATGCCAAAGGCGACCAACAGCGAAGCTGTGGCGCATTGGAACCGCAGTTCCAATGGCGCAGGCATAGTGGATGTTTGCGAAAAGACACTAGCGGAGCTTGAGGCAGAGGCGGATTCAACTTTTGATTCTTTTGTGTCAACAGCGGATGCCGGCAGGAAATTCGAGTCTGTGATAGACAGGATTGAAGGGCAGCTTGCCACTGCGAAGAAACTCGAAAGCGCGGAGCGCGACCTGGAGCTTAATGAGGCGGTTGTCATTATTGAGAATGTTGAATCTGAAATTGCGGTTGCTGAACAGCTTGCAACAGGCGCCGCGCTTGCGGAAACGGAAGAAGAGTGGGCTGCACAGCTTGAAGGGGTGCACAGTTCGATTGACTTATTGCGCTCGCACATGAAAAAAATCAAGGGAAGCGGAAAATCCGCCATGCATGACGGCGGCGCGCTTGAGGCGCGGAATGTTCTTGTTTCATTCAGGCGCGAAGCTGGGCGCTGCAGGGAAAGCCTGGAGATGCTCAAAGAAAAGCTCAAATCAAAAAAGCACCACACGCACGCGCAGGTTGAGGCTGCAAAGCGCGGCTTGAAAGCTGTCCGTGCCGGCGTGGGAAAAGCATTTTCAAAAATCACGCGCAGCAGGCTGAGGAAGAAAATAGATGAAGCTCGCGCAGAAATCACCAACTTTTTCGCAAGCACGCACAGTGCGAAATTGTTTGTGGACCACAAGCACCTGACATTGCAGTCGGGCGCGCACAAGGTGCATATCCCGCTCACGCAGGCGCTCCGATTCGCGCTTGAAGACATTGCGCCCATCGAGCACTCGCTTGCAAATCTCGGAAGGCGAGGGACTGTTCTTACTGGCAGTTATGAGCGCGGCGAGGCGGGCGGAACGCTGAGGATTGGAGAGAGATCTGTCACAGGCGATGCAATAATCTACAGAGAGAAGAGTTACAGCGTGAATTTCTGATTCTAGATTGCTGATTCTAAGTTGGGGGTACAGCCCTAGGGGGATCTTTTGTTGGCGTCTGCCCCCTGGGCTAAAATTGCCCGCCCCAGCCTGGCTTTCCTACCTGTATGCGTATGCGCTCTTTTGCCTTTTGCCGCTCGGGCATGGACGAGAAGAACCCGCCGACACCCTCGCTTGAGCGCATGAGGAGCCCCATGAATAGCAAAACTATCCCCGCGCCCAGGTAGAATATGAATTCGTAAACCTTTTTCGAGAATACCGACTCGATCGCGCCCTCTTTTGACACATCAATGCCGCAGAGTTCGTTTGTTTTTGGGTCACATTTTGGAGCTGACGGGCTTGTCATGCCTGCCTGTTCATAGAAAGAGGAAGATAGCCCGCTCATTGTCTTTTGCAACCCGCCCACAAGCGTGAGAAAAGCGAACATCATCACTGCCATTCCCGCAATCTGGAGCGCGTAGCCGATGAGTTTGTATGGGGAAACCATGGCGGATCAAAATAAAGAGGCGGGAGCAAGGTTCTTATATGTTTTGAACAACAACTGACGTGCTTCTGAATGTGGGGTTCGTTACCTGAACGGAAGACGGCTGAAAAAGCTGACGGAAAAAGAAAAACATAACGCGGTGATTTGAATGGGAATGTACAAGTACATAACAAAGGCTTTCCAGGAGCAATACAAGGAAAGGTCAATGGTGCTCCGAAAGAGGATAACCGAGTGGAGAAAGCTCGGGACGGTCACAAGGATCGAGCGCCCGACCAATATCTCAAGAGCCCGCAGCCTTGGCTTCAAGGCAAAGGAGGGTTTCCTGATGGCGCGAGTCGCTGTAGGAAGGGGCTCGAGGAAGCGCCCGCACCCGTGGGGCGGAAGGAAAGCCGCAAAGAATGTCGCTTATTTGTCGCCAGGAAAATCCCTGCAGAGAATGGCCGAGGAAAAGGCAGGCAGAGTGTTCTCCAACCTTGAAGTGGTCAACTCCTACTGGGTAGGCCAGGACGGCGTGAAGAAGTACTACGAGGTAATCCTTGCAGACAGGAAGCTGCTGCCTGGGATGCCGCACGGAAGAGTGTTCCGCGGGCTCACTTCAGCCGGCAAGCAGGGAAGGCAGTGGAACCGCCCTCCGAAGTGATTTGAATGATTGACATCGTTTCGGCTGAGAACCTGCCGAAAGCAGATGGCATTGATTCGCACGCTGCAGCCTCTGCGCTGAAAAATTTCGTCATTGCAAACGATGGAGCGGCAGCGCGGGCCGGCTCGAAAAAAAAGGGCGTGCTGCTCTATGTTCCGGCGTATGAATTTGACGACGGGGTTTGCCAGGAACTGAAGAGGGCTGGCGGCGCGCTTGTTTTTTCCTTTGCGGATGTTTTGAGGCAGAAGGGATTCCGCCGCGCAATTATTCTTTCCAAGATGAGGCTTGCCCTTGCACAGTGCAGAAGGGGCGGCTGTGCGTTTGCTGTTGCCACTCTTGCGAAAAATGACGGCGAGATTAGGAATGCGCGCGAGCTTGTCGCATTTGCCGCTGTTCTTGGAATGAATCCGCAGGAAAAGAAGATTGCCGAGGAGTCTGCAGAGAAATTGGTGACTAGATGAAGCCAACTGAGAGATTCAAGAAAAGATACGTTGCGTTTGTGCTTACTGTTGAGGGAGTTGCTCCTCTTGCAGGCGAGGCAAAGCAGATTGTGCACGAGCATTTCCTTTCCTTTTTCGGCGAGAGCGGAGTTTCCTCGCTTGCGTTCAAGCTGATCAAGTATGATGAAAAGTCCGGCAAGGGGCTGGTGCGCTGCGAACGGAGCAGGGCTGATGAGACTATTTTCTGCATGGCTTGCTTGTCCGAGTGGAAAGGAAAGAGAGCGAGAATGGAATCGACCACTACTTCGGGAAGCATAAGGCGGGCAGAATAATTCTGTTACTTTTTCTTTTTCACGCCGCCAGCACCCGAGGGGTGCAGATTGAAAAATAGTTTTTTTATTTTCTTTGGCGGAGATTTTTTCTCTTCACGGGCAGACTCACTCATCGGCTGCTCTGCTTCCATGCCTTCCTTCTTGTCCTCGAACTTGCGGTCACGCACGTCAAATACTTCCTTAGGAGCTGCAGGAGGTTCGTCATATGCGCGGTCTTCCGAGAGCGCAGCTTCTTTTTCTGTTTGCGCTGTTTCTTTCCTGTCTGTCATTTTCCTGCTGCGGATGTCGAATACTTTCCCGATTGGCTGGTTTGCAATTATTTTCGGCTGAGGCTTTATGCCGACCGTGCGCTTGATTACCGAGACTATTTGCCCCATGAATGACGGAGATGCGCCCACTTCGCCGCCGACCTGCACGCATTGCGGGCAGAGTTTCCTTCCCTGAACCATGTAAAGAACGTCTGACTCACGACCGCAGCGTTCGCACGTACCTGCTGCCGTGTGTGCGTATTGCTGATAACGAATTTCTCCAGATTTATCGCTGCTTTCTTTTTCTTCGCCTTTTCCACCGAACAAGCCGCTGAAAAGCCCGCCGCCCCCTTCCTCGTGCGCTGCCCGTTCTTCGGGCTTTCTCTCGCCCTTGCTCCGTGCGTCGTCATCCTTTACGTCCATGATGCAATAGGCGCAGTAGAGGCGAGAGTTCCACATTTGGAGCTCGTGAGAAGGAAGATACATTCCGCAGCGCTGGCACGGAACGTCTTCAGGCGTGCCGGTCCCGTGGGTTGAAAGAGAAGCGCAGTTGCTGCACATCCCTTCGCCATCCATCTCTTTGCCGCAGCGAGTGCAGTTGCCCATGTAATGCAGTACGCGTACGCGCTATTTATTGTTATGCGGCGGATGCAAAACTTGATGCGCTGAAGAAAATTCCTTGGAGAATAATATTTTTCCAAAATATTAATTTGTCCTGTGTGGAACATTTTCATTTATCGACGATATCGTTTTGAAAGAAGTTTAAAGAGGCGCGAATGGAGTTAAAACAGGCATTAGAGCGCCCTTTTGGAAAAAAACGAGGAAAACAAGCCCTAATTGAGCTAAAATGACTATTGAGTGCTTTAATTGAATAAAAACAGTTATTAGGGCTCTTTTTTTCAAAAAAAAGGCTAATGAAGCCCACTTTTGAGCTAAAAGGGATTATGAGCTTCCTTTATTCCCTCACTTGGCAAATATTTAAAAGCGTTTTTGGAGCGTATATAAACAGATTTCTCCTATCGGGGATAAAGTGAGTCCTTTAACGGGGGGAAGAGGAGGAAAAGAAACAAATGTTTGGACCGCATCTAACGATGGATATGTACGGGTGCAATAAGAAAAAATTAAAAGATGTCAATTTCGTTTATTCTTTCCTGGATGAGTTGCCGGCGCTTGTCGGCATGACAAAGATAATGCCGCCGTATACATTTGCGTATAACGGCCTGAAGCCGGAGGACTGGGGGGTTTCCGGCATAGTGCTGATTGCAGAGTCGCACATCAGCATACACACTTTCCCTGAGAAGGGCTATGCTAGCGTGGACATTTTCTCATGCAAGGAGTTCGACGTCGAGTCTGCAAGCGACATAATCGCAAGCAAGTTCGAGGCAAAAACCTACGAGCGGAACTTCCTGATGAGGGGCAGGCACTTCCCGAAAGACATCTGGCGCGCAAAGCAGGCGGTTGAACTGGAGCGCGAAAGGGAAGGCACGAAGGTAAAGGAAACTGAATTAGAGAGATAGGCTTCCTTCCTGCTTTTGTTTTTTATTTTACTTTTTTGTTTAGTTTATTTGTTTTATTTTTTTAGAATTAGAAGGCGAGGCGACCAGCCATTTTCTTTTTTTTCAACCCCAATTTACTTACTTTCCAGGGCAGTCGGAGTCACAGATGGAAACCGAATTGACATATTTGCTCATTATCTGCGCCGAGTAGTCGTAGCCTGGAGGGGAACTTGTCGAAAGGGTGCGCAAGTAGGCGATGAAATTCTGCTTGCCCCCGTTGCATTCGCCGCCATTGTCACGCTGCGAAATGAAATCATTAAGCTTGCTGTTATAGCCAAGGCCGAAATAGTTCAGCGAGGCAAGGTAGTAGGATGCCCAGCCGCGCTCATCATCTTTCATGCCGTCGGTGCACTTGGAAAGCTGCGCCCAGTTGTTGTT
>JAPLWZ010000162.1 GCA_026396335.1 Microcaldota archaeon
GCCACTATCCCCGGGTCCCCAAGAAGCGGGTAGCCCGTAAGATTGAAGAACTGGAAAATTGAGAATGGCAGGAGCGCGCCAATAAGCCCGACCAGCATAATGATCAGTATCCTCGAACCCATCCACACTTCCGTGTTCTGCTCAATGCCCGCGTACGCAAGCATGCGGCCTATCCTGTCTTTGCTCCTGGGCCTGAAGAAGGAGGAAAACCGCTTTTCAATCACGTACTTTTGCACCATAATCAAAATCTCCAGTAATCAAATGAACAGGTTCGGCCTCTTTGTCTTCACGTACCCTATTATCACAATCTGCCCGATGAAGGACAGCCCGACTACCGCTACGAAAAGTTCCGGTGACACGCCAAGCAATCCGAACACGGAGAATATCACAAGCACGGTCGTTCCAATTGTTGGAAGCACGGCGGCGGCCATCAGGTAAATGAGGATAATGAAATTCAATTCCGCGTTGAACGAGCGGGAAAGCGAAAACTGGTATTCCACGAGCGTGTTCACGATTGATTTGAGTGTGGCAGTGAGATTCGCACCAGAGCGGATTGCGGTGACAAGCTGCCATGTAGTTTTTTTCAAATACGCCGAGCGCGTTCTGATTGCCATTGCCTCAAGCTCATCAAGAAGGGGCGCGCCGCCTCTCACTCTCGCGGCAACTTCGCGAAACTCAGGCCCGATATAATCATAGCCGGTATTCCCGACATTTTCAATTACTGTAAAGAGCGGTATGCCCGAACTGATTTGTATGAGCACATCACGCATGACGAATATGAGCTCCCTGTCTTCCTGTTTTGCAATTGTTTCTGCAATCATCTTCGGGTAAGCCAGGTGCAGCACCATGAAGAGCAGAAGGGAAACGATGAACGCAAGGAAAGGCACCATTATTTTTATTGGCAAAGGGGAGGCGGAAAATCCGATGAGGACGGCACTCAGTATAGTGAAAACAAATGCCCAGCCAAGCGCGGAAATGAGCGTGATTGAACCGAACTGCTCGGCAGTCAGGTCCACCCCGATGTCCCGCAGGTCATATCTGATGGACGGGTAGAATGCGACAATCCTGTTCCCCAATCCCTTAAAGCGGGTGCCGAGCGTCCTGCCTGAGGAAATAGGGAGCAGCATGAGGGGGATTCGTTTTATCTGCATAGGAATCAGCTGCCGTTCAGCAGTTGCGCCTGTTTTTTTTGCTTTTTGCCTTAGCCTGTTTTTTTTGCCTTGCTTACTTCTCTTCCTTTCCAGCCGCGAACTTTTTCGCGATATCCAGCACTTCCTTCGGCTTTGCGTAATAAAGCGCCATTATACGCCCGACCGACTCAATGTCAGTCAGCTTGTTCGCAATCATCCACTTGAGAATAGTCGCCCTGTTTTTGATGTCCGCGAATATTTCGTCCTTTGTCATTCCCGTGTGCAGGTTCAGCTCCTTCAAATAGCGGTTGGGCTCGCCCACCATTTCGAACTGATCGGTTCTTGGCCTCCACCTGTAGATGATATTCGCAGTGAGGTCCTCATCCTTTGCACCCGGCGCGATTTCGGAAATTTCAAGCGTGCGGCGGATATTCTTCCTCCTGTCGCGGTACTGCACCACCAGCAGGTGTATGGAGTCCAGGTCTGAAGATGGCAGGGAAATTGGCGGGCTGGTAAGCCTCCGTATAGCCTGTATGCCTGTGTCTGCGTGAATTGTAGAAAGAACAGAGTGCCCTGTGTGCATTGCCTCGAAAAGCACCTCTGCCTCGCGCTGGCGCCTCATTTCTCCGAGAATTATCCTGTCCGGCCTCATGCGCAGCGAGGTGACGAGCAAGTCCAGCATGGTAACTTCGCCAAGCCCTTCTGCATTCTGGTTTCTTGTTAAAAGCGGAATCCAGTTCCACTGGTAAGGCGGCAGCGACAACTCGCGCGTGTCTTCAATAGTGATTATCCTCTGGTTCGGCGGTATGAACGCGGCAAGCGCGTTTAGCGCGGTTGTTTTTCCCGAAGCAGTGCCTCCTGCTACCAACACATTCATTTCATAGTGGATTGCCTGCCAAAGCATTCCCGCCATTTCAGGCGTCATGGTGTTGCCAGGCTCGCCAACAAGGTTTGCAATTGTCCAGGGGCTGCGCGCGAATCTCCTGATAGTAATCGTGTTTCCGTGCGATGAAATCGGCGACAGGGTGGCATTGACACGGTCGCCTGTTTCCAGCCGCGCGTCCAATATCGGGGTAAGCGTGGCAATCTGCCTTCCCACCCTCCTGCCAATCTGTGATGCATAGTTGAATATTGCCTCCTCATCCGGCATGTAAAGATTAGTCTTTAGCCAGCCGAGTTTCCTGTGGTAAACGCCAATCGGATTCCTCGCATTGTTGATGATGATTTCTTCCAGCCAGTCATCATGGTTGAGCATGTCTATTTCGCCAAGGCCAAACAGCTTGTGCAGAAGCAGCCCTCCCAGCATCTCTTCTGTCTCATGCCCGAGCTGGAACTGTGAGAGGTATTTCTGTATGAATTGCTGGAATTGCAATCGTGCCGCGGCAGCTTTCTCAATATCCGAAACATCTGATTGTATTCCTGGCGGGGTCGCGCGAAGCAGTTCGTCTTTAATCAAATCCAGGAAAATTTTGCTTGCAGTTCCCACATCAACAAGCGTGATATTGTAGTACTTCTCCTTTTCAGTGTCAGTGATTGTGACACTCGCAGGCACGCCGTCAGCGGTGAAATTATAGCTGGAAATCACCTTGCCCTTGGGCGACGATTCCTCAGTTTTCGGCGGCTCGGTCGGCATTAGGCGGAATGAAATATTCGGCTTCTTTGTAATGTCAAGCGGGTAATTGATGTCAAGCAGCCCGCCCTTTTCCAGGACGGCACAGATCATCTCCACTGTCTGCTGGGAAAGCGACAGGTGCTTGGCAAGGACATCCAGTCCGACATTCTTCTTTTTCTGCAGGAAGGAAACGAGGGCATCCACTTTTGTTTCGAACATAATATCACATCTCGACTGAGTTTATTAATGCTTTTCCTTGTCTCTTCAGTCTTTCGACGCCACAAGCGGCCCGTCATACACTTTTGAATAGTCCATGTAAAGCCCGCGCACTTCTGAAGCAGTAAGCGACCTGTTGAATATGCGCAGCTCATCAATTCCCGCGCCATCCATGAAGAAGGTCGGGTCTGCATCCGCAGTGCCCCCTATCGTAAGCGGCAGGCCGGAGTTGTGATTTGTACGGTCTTCATATGTTGTCACTAAAATGCCGTTCTGGTATATTGAAAGCCCGCCCTTAATCGTGGTATTCCTGACAATCACATACTGCACCCATCTGTCGCTCGTTGCGCCCATCGCTGCACTAGCTACGCCATTCCAGTAATACCAGTTATCCGGGCCGGAGCTGGAAGTATAAACCATCCATCCATCGGACGCGCCCCAGGCTCCTTTGGAAACGAGTGCCTCATCCACTGCAGGCTGCCCCCTCACCCAGAATGAAATTGTGAAATTATTCAAGCCGAATTCGTAAAGTCCCGCTGGCTCCTGTATGTAGCCTCCGCCATTGAACTGGTAGCAACCGCCAATCCTGCAGTCATTTGTCCAGGCGAGCAAATCTGGCGAGTAAATCGTCCCGTGCGCGCCGTAGGGCGAGTAATCAATCACCGCGCCCCTTGCAGTAGACGTAGTATTGAAGTCAAACGGCATGGCAAGCGTTTCGTCCGGCAGGTGCTTCCTCACCTTCAACGCGGCATTGTAGTCAACCTCAAGTTCGCGCGCAAGCAAACCGTTTGAATCATCATAACTCGCAGTCAGGCTGAACTGGCATGCGTCTTGTGTTTTTCCGCGATAAAGCATTTCAACATCGCCTGCGGAAAGGGCGCGCTGGTAAATTCTTACGTCGTCGATTGAGCCATTGAATGAGGGAGATGCACCGTCTCCGCGGGCGCCGAGCGTGAGTAATTCGCTGTTATTCAGTGTGCCTATTGAGAAGTTCGCCTCCTGGTCAAACTGCCCGTCCAGGTAAACAGTGTAATTGCCAGAGCGGTTTGCCACAAATGTGAGCATGTGCCAGTTGCCGTCCGGTATTGTGAGCGTTGGCAATATTTCGTAGCCGTCGCTGTATGCAGCAAGTGTCACTGTTTTCCCTTGGGCTGACCAGTCCAGGCCTGTGGTGGCATCGGAATTGAATTGCCGCAGGAAAAGTGCAGTAGTATCGGGTGCGCACCCGTAAGTCTGCAGCCACATATTCACTGTGAAGTCCTTTGCTTCGGCAATTGCAACATCATCGAGGTACACGCCTCCGGTGCCTGGCATATAGAAGCGCAGTTCCATCTGCCCAACATCAGTTGGCAGAGTCCTAAAATTCTTTACTACTTTCTGGTAACTGCCCGTGTCCATAACAAAGCTGTCGAATATCTGCTCATTTCCAGACCACGTGCCTTCAGGCTGCAGGTACATCCCGTTAGCCTTATCGTAAATTCCGTACCTGAGTGTGTTTGTCGGATCGCCGCTTTGCGACCTTGTCCAGAACTCAAGCGAGTATGATGTGCTGTTGTTGAGCACGAGCGCTGTCGTGTAAATAAACGCATTCGGGTCGCTGCCAAGTTTCATATTCAGCCCGATGCCTATTCCGTCCCTGCCTGATCCTGATTCTGCCATGAACCCGGCGTCTCCGCCGTTGTCCACTATCTTCCAATTGGTGAATGCATCTTGCGAGCCGCCGCCAATCTATTCATTTAAAGATTTTGAATGCATTATTGAGAGATTAAAAAATAAATTTTGTCATAAAATTAGATAGATGTATTACTTAGACACAATAAAAAATTAACAGTGGCATACAAATTATAATTACAAAAATTATTAATATTAGAGCTGGTGTTTTCCAGTATTAGTCATAAAATTAT
>JAPLWZ010000097.1 GCA_026396335.1 Microcaldota archaeon
CATCCCGCGCAAATATCCGTGGATGGGATGAAAATATACCTGGACAAGGACGACTCCATGCGGCTCTCGGTTTTCGATTCGCCCTATGAAAAGGAATATGCTCTTTACCACCGTGTTGTCAAAGGCGGCTGGAACGTCATAGACGTCGGCGCAAACATAGGGTATTTCACGCACGTATTCTCGCGGCTGGTAGGCGAAAAAGGCAGAGTTGTGGCATTTGAGCCCTTCCCAGAGGCATTTGCACTCCTCAAAAAATCAGCGGAGGCGAACGGCCTCAAGAACGTTTCGCTCGAGCCGCTTGCGCTGTCCGATACGATTGGTAAATCCACGCTTTATCTTTCAGACAAGAATTTTGGCGACAACTCACTGGTTGAACGAAAAGGGGAAAATGGCGTGCTGATCAGGACCACTACGCTGGACGCCTATGCAAAGGAGAAGGGAATAACGAGAATAGACATGGTAAAAATTGACACGCAGGGTGCGGAATATGAGGTATTGAAAGGGATGGCAGCAGTAATTCGGAATTTCCACCCTGCAATACTGTGTGAGATATGGCCCCCAATGAGCGGAAAGGAAAAATCGCTTGAGTTACTGTCCTTGCTGTCAAGCGAGGGCTACACGTTTGAAACAGAGGATGGCGCGAAGATAGAGGACTTTAAGAAATTCGTGGACGATTTGTGCACCAGCAAATTGGGTTTCTCGAACGTTTTCTGCACCTATAAGGCAAAAGTCTGAATGCCACCTTAATGGACATTGGCACTGCGCAGCCGTTGCTGCCCTCAGATTTACTTTTGGTTCCAGAATACGGCGCGGACTGCTGCACCCTGTAGCCACGCCGGTGCGCCGCTCCGAGATATTATTTTCTTGAATACCGCAACGTCTTCAGCCTCGAACAGGCGCATGAAGTTCAGGAGAACTAAGTATACAACTGCGCCGACTACAAAGAAGATGGAAAGGCTGGCGAGTTTCACCCCCTTGTCAAGCACCAGTGAGACAATGGAATTGCCCTCGAAATGTATAGGGCTGGAAAGTATTGCGTTGTAGGCGAACGTTTCGATGAGGAGCAGCACAGCGAGTGAAATCGCGCCAGCAGCCAAGTTTTTCCATGCTGAATTCGGGAAAGTAAAACTCATCAGTTTGTTCGCGTAGTGCTGGTTGAGTATTGCCATACCTACAAGCGAAATCGCAGATGCCAGCGCCGCGCCGTTTATGCCCCAGAGAGGGATGAAAAGCACGTTCAGCACCACGTTCGCGATGAAAGTGATTATTGCCACATTGCGCTCGACCTGCAACTGCCTCATGCCGGCAAGCGCCGTGCGCTGAGCGGTGCCAAGCAGGCTGATGAGTATGCCAACTGAAAAGAATGCAAGTACCAACGCGCCCGGCTCATACGCCGCGCCGTAAAGCAGGTGCAGCATTGGGCCAGAGAAAGCTACAAGGAACGCGGCAATTGGAAGCGAGAAGAAAAGTATCCAGCGGAGCGCGGTTGCACACGCGCCGTTCATCTTGTTCTTGTCGCCCTTGCCATGGAGCTCGGAAATCACCGGGAAGAAAATCGCCATTATTGAAGCGGCGAAAAGCCCCACAAGACCTGCAAGACCGGTTGCTATGCTGTAAATCGCTATCTGCGAGTTCGCGCCCTCCTTCAGGAAGTAGCCAAGCAGCAGCCGGTCAGTGTAGGTTATCAGCGTGGCAGTGAGAAGCACAAAAATCATTGTCATGCCGAATGTGCCAAGCTCGCCCGCCATGTTCATGTAGCCCTTTGAGAAGTGGCTGCCAGCAGCCACAGGCAGCTTGCGGATTTCTTTCCTGGTGCGGTTGTAGAGGTAGAAGATGGAAACAATGAATGAGAGCACAGTTGCGATTGCAAGCGACTGTGCGTCAGCGAGGGAGAAGCCAAGTATAAAAACCAGCGTGATTCCGAGCTTGAGGGCATTTTGGATGCTGGCGCCGTTTGATGCTTCCTTCAGCT
>JAPLWZ010000077.1 GCA_026396335.1 Microcaldota archaeon
AAAAAAAATAAAAATAAATAAAAAAAATAAAAAAGAAAAAAGGGAAATCAGACGCCGACTTTAGTAGTGAAAGTCGCGCTGGAGGTGTGGTACGGGTAGCCTACCGGGTCTGTGTCAAATTGATAGAATATCCATACCTTACCCGAGAATTCCTGGCCGCTTCCGCTTGGAGGACTGCCTACATCAACACAACTATCAACTCCAGAAAGTGTACTTGGGTCAATGGAGAAAGAGCCTTGCCTGTGTACAGTACCCACCGCAACCGGGTTGGCCTTGTTCGGGTCAGCATTCGGAGACTTGTCTTGCGTACAGTAAGCGTTTATGCTCTTGATTCCACTGTTCTGGTTGTTCGTAACAGTTACATACAGCTCGCCCTGTTGATTGACTGCAAGGTTGCCACATGAGAAACCCAGGTCATCGAACCTGCAGCCCTGCGGAGCAGAGAACGGGTTGATGATTAGAAGTATTGCGATCACGATGACAATGACCAGGAGCGCCCAGCCGTATGTCATCAGGTATTCCATTGCGGCTTGCCCGCGCATTTTTCCTTTCAAGTTTACCAAATCAACCACCTCAACAATAAAACTTTTTTATTTTATTTTTCATTTCATTTTTCCGTACATTAATTTCTAAGCATAAGTTATCCCTGCAAGGAATGCGTCAAGTGCGCCCGAAATTACAAAGAACAACACTAGTGAAATCGCCAAAAGGAACGGGATGTAGGGCACGCCGTCGCGCTTGGAGCCCTTTGAAATGACACCAATAATAAGCGCTGAGAACACCGTGGTCATTATGGTGCAGAGCACGGTGAACAGGAAGAAGTCTGCGCTGGAGATGGAGGGCTTTGAAGGAGTTATCATTGACCCAGCAAATGCACCGCTTCCGCCTGCTGCAGAAGTCGTTGGAATTGCGGATGCGAATGCAGTCTCCAGAATGCCCACGAGCTTGCCAGAAACTGCAAACAGGAAAGGCGTGCCGATTGCGCCTGCGAATACTATGAATATTATGTACATGAGAAGCGAGGTTGAGATTTCCTTCCGAAGAGCAGCCATGTGGCGCGCGTCTTCCGCAGTCCTTTCAAGAATGTCCGCGAGCTTGCCGCCTGATGCGAGCCCCTGCTTGATGAGCGCGACCGAGCGGCGGATGAGCTTTGAGTTGAATCGTTCGGTAAGGTAATCAATTGCCTGGTTGAACGGAACGCCGCCGAATGACTTCTTCGCGACAATTGACACTTCAACAGACAGGAGCCCGAACTCCGGCTTTGCCGCGTACCAGAGCGCCTGGTCAATTGTCATGCCTGCGCGCACGTTTGATGCGGCCAGGGAAAGGAAATCAGGAAGCACGTCTTCCACCCTGCGCCTCCGTTCGTCAGCGCGAAGCAGCAGGAAAACGTAAATTATCATGCCGATGAGCGAGAGCGAAAGCGCGAGCGAGAAAAGAACTGATACGATAAGCACGAATTCAGGATAGGTTGTGGTCAGGCTCTCCATCCCCATAAGGCACATTTTGAAGAGGAAGCCGCGCAGCTGGGGCACGAGGCTGAAGAGCGAGTAGGTTATCACAAAGCCGAATATGGAGAACACTACCATGAGGCCTGCGAATGCTTCCGGAACATAGTCCACGCCGGATGATTCCAGGAGCAGCCCGAGCTTGCGCATCTGCTGGCGCGAGAAGAGCCGCCCGATCATTTCATAGAACATGTTGTCTGCTGCCATATTTTCCATCCCGTGTTTCAAATTCATCAATCATAATCACACTATGTCAAACTTCGGCCTTGAGGATTCCACCATTGTCAGGAACAGGAACTGCAGAAGGCCGATTGCTAATAGTATCCAGAACAGTGTCGATGGCCCGAAAGAAATTGCCGAGCCGCCGAGGAATGAAACCATGATTATCAGGAACGCCACGCCAAGCGAAGGAAGGATGATGCCGAAGATCATGTAGAACATGACTATGGGGTTCAGCTTCTGCCCGTATGCCTTGAGCTCGAGCGTCTGCTCGTTTGAAACCTGGTCAAGCGAGGATTCGAGGGCAAGCGAGACATCGGAGCCGGATGCAAGGGAGTTTGCCACCTGCATTACCACCCGCTTGAAGTATTGTGAGGGGTTGTCGTCTGCCACTTCGTGGAGTGCGACGCCCATGGGAACGCCTAGCGTTATTTTTTCCACCACGCGGTTGAATTCCACCGACACTTCACCGTAGTCGCGCGAAATGCCGAGCATTGCGTCAAAGAGCGGCAAGCCTGCCTTGAGCTCGATAAGCATGTGCCTGCCTGCGAACACAAGCTCCTGCTCCATTTTCTTTGCCCGCGCGCGCATTTTCACTACCGGGAAATACATTGCGTAGAAGAACGCCACTATATAGAGTACTATTGCAAGCAGGAGCATTATCGGGATCACAAGCGGATGCTCTTTGATGAGCACTAATACTATCAGGAGCAGCGCCGCGGTTATGTAAATTGCAGTGAATAATGCGCGCTGCACATAGCCTGCGGGCGTGAAGTTCATGCCGGCCTGCGTGAGCTGCTTTTTAAGATTAGGGAAGCGCGCTGCGAGGGATTTCAGGAATGTGGTGAACTGCGCAGGATCCTGCGGGCCTTCTAAGTCGCGCAGTGGGTGCGAAACAAACGGCGATGGTGCTTTGGACTTGAGATTGGTTTTTGCCGGTTGAGGAGCAGGAGATGCGGTTGGGCGCATTGGGGCAGATTGTGAAGGGGTTGCTGCCGCTTGGCGAGAGTAAGTAATTGAAGGAGGAGGCGTGACCGGCTGCCTTTCAGGTGCGCGAGTTGGGACCGCCTGCTGCTTTGGGATCATCGGTGGGACTTTTGGCGGTTCCGTCATCGTATCACACTGGTTGGAATTGCACTGCAGTTTTATTATATCTATTGTATAGTTAACGCCGTTTGCCTAAAACGGCCATTTCTTTTTCTTTTCCCCAAGCTCCTTGCCTAGTGCCGCAAGCGCCGGGTTGTCAGGATCAACTTCCATCTTTTCTATTTCGCCTGCGCCCCGTTCCTCATCTATCTTCTCCTGAACCTTTTGCAGGAATGCTTCTCTTGCAATCCCGCCCATCTTGTATATTTCGTAGAGCCAGGTGAGGTTATCCTTTGCGTAACTCTCAAGCATTTCCTCGTTCTCCTTCTTTGCGCCCTCCACTATTTCCTCCTGCTGCTCCTTGTGGCGCAGGTTCTCCTTTGCCTGCGCGTACTCGGCCGGTTTTGGAGGCGCATCCGCGCGGGGAGGCTTTGGCACCTCAAGGTCGCTTTCGCTTTCGTCTTTATCATTAGGGAGTTTTGCCTCGCCGGCTATGTCGTGCGAGGTCATTCTGACGAATTTTTCGCCGAGCTCCTTGATGTGTGATCGTTCCTTCAACTGCTCTATTGATGGCGTTTCTTCCACGGATTCCTCAAGCACCAGCTTCTTTGGCTTTGAGGTGAGCACCTTTTCGCCCTGTGTTTGCGGCTGAGGAATCTTTTTTATCGGGATTGCCTTTGAAATTGCAGGTTTTTCCTCTTGCTCATCTGCCGTTTCATCCTGCGTTTTTGCTTCGGCAGGTTCCTCTTCCGGTTCCTTTGGCACAAGTGGCTGCATCTTTTTCTGCACTATAACCGGCTTTGCAACGGGCGCGGCTGTTTCTTCATTATCTTCAACAGCCTCGTCTATCGTTTCCTCGGGCGGCTTTTCAAGCGCGCGTGTGCGGACGGGTGTGATGTACGTATTGGGAGTAGGCGGCTTTACCCCTCCAGGGAATATGCGGGGTCTTGCACCTGATGATTGCGATGGAGATGTTGCTGATGATTTTTGAGGCAAGACGCGCGCCACAGGAATTGCCGCTTGTGCTTCTTCTTTTTCTGGTTCAGGCTCTTCCTCGCGAACAGGCATCCTTCTTTGCACTGGCGCAACTCGTTCAGGCTTTTCCTCGCGCACGGGCGCAATCTTTTCAGGCGCTTCTTCCGCTATTGCGGGCGCGGCTTTTCTTTGCACTGGCGCTGTTTTCTTTTGGACTGGAAGCGCCTGCGGCATTACTCGCGCAAGCTGCTTTTTGCTAGAGGGCAGTTTTGCCGGCGATTGCTTTGCGAGCGCTGCTTTGCCCTTTGCCGCCTTTGCTTCCTTTGAGGATAACTTGGGAAGAATTTTGCCTTTTGCCTGCTGTATTTTTGAAACGGGAATCTTGATTTTTTCGTTTTTCCCGTCTTCACCCTCATCGCTATCTTCGTTTTCCTCGGGCTCGGTTGTTTTTTTTGGCACGGGTTTTTCATCTTCTTCAATTTCAGCAGCACGCTCACCCTCATCTTCCTCAGGCTCGGGCAATTTCTTTTTCTTCTGCGGCTGGTCCAGCTGCGCCTTGAACTTGTCAGGTGAAAGCTCGTCTATTATCCGCTGTATGCGCGCCATGCGCACGTCGGATTCCTCGTCGTCCGATGCTTCTACCGGCTCTTCCGGGCTCTTAGGCTCATCTGCTTCTTTTTCCACGGGCACCTGTTTGTCCGCAAAAGTTGCGGTCGGCTCTTCGTCTGCTGTTTCCTCCTTCTTTGCGCCCATGTCTTCAGAGAAAATGGGTTTTATTTGGAATCCGCCTTTTGCCTGGAATGGCATTGCGGCAGTGCGAAGCGGCGGCTTTTCCGCCGGAGTTACACGAGGCTTTACTCGTTCAACCTCCTTAGGTTCAACGTGTTCCTCAAACTGCGCTTCCTCTTTTTCGCTTCGCGAAAAAGGGACCACTTTTCTTTCTG
>JAPLWZ010000131.1 GCA_026396335.1 Microcaldota archaeon
CCGCAAAGCGAGCAGGTGACTCCCTTTTCAGCGCACACTTTCACCACGCGCTCAATCGCGCGAAGCACCGCGTCATTCCTCTCGTCAAACCCTTCTGCAAGGGTTGCATTGTCCCTGTCAATCCCAAGT
This sequence comes from Microcaldota archaeon, assembly GCA_026396335.1. Lineage (GTDB taxonomy): Archaea > Micrarchaeota > Micrarchaeia > Anstonellales > Anstonellaceae > UBA10161. The sequence continues at coordinate 130 of JAPLWZ010000131.1, forward strand.
ATCAGCTGAGTCAGGTCGTTGGTTCCGATCGAAACGCCGTCAATCCCCTCATCGCAGAACTGGTCAATCAGGAAAACAGTGGACGGGACTTCTACCATTATCCACAGCTTGAAGTCTCGCGTGTGGTGCATCCCATGCGCCGCAAGCATTTCCTTGATGGCGCGGATCTCGCCGATCCTTCTCACGAACGGGAGCATGAGCCACAGGTTCTTCATATTGTACTCGTCGCGCACCTTCTTTATCGCCTTGAGCTCAAGCGAGAACACTTCGGGCTCGGATATGTACCTTCCGCAGCCGCGGTAGCCCATCATGGGGTTTGATTCCTGGGGCTCGAATTCCTCGCCGCCCTTCAGGTTGCGGTATTCGTTTGTCTTGAAGTCAGTAGCGCGGTAAACAACAGGCCTCGGATAGAATGCAGTGGCAAAAACACGCAGCTTGTCCGCGAGCTTGTCAATGAATTCCTGCGAGCGCCCCTCCCTGATCATCTTTTTCGGGTGCTCCCCAATGTCCCCGATCATGAATTCCGCGCGAAGCAGACCAACGCCGTCGCATGGCAGCTTGCTCACTTTTTCTGCAAAGTCAACTTCAGCAAGGTTCACGTAAATTTTCGTGCCTGTGGGTACCACGCTTGGCGCTGCCTGCACAACCTGCGCACCCTGGCTGCCTGCCGCTTCCTCTTTCTTTTCGCTCACCAGCCCGACGTCCCCGTCGTAAACAATTCCGCGTGTAGCATCAACTGTGACTAGCTGCCCCTCCTTCATCGTCTGCGTTCCGTTCCTTGTGCCGACAATGCAGGGTATTCCCATCTCGCGGGAAACAATGGCTGCATGGCAGGTCATTCCGCCTGCGTTTGTGACAATGGCGCACGCCTTTTTCATGGCAGGCACGAAGTCCGGCGTGGTCATCTCTGTTACAAGCACATCGCCTTTCTGTACTCTGCCGATTTCCTTCGGCCCTGCAAGTATGATTACCTTGCCCATCGCAATCCCAGGCGAAGAGCCAAGTCCGCGCGCAATAATCTTGTCAGCTGTTGCTCCCATCTTTCCACCTCGTTCATCCGGCTTTTTCGCCTGTTCGACTGGCTTTTGCTGTGTTGAAACTTGAGTTTGTTGTGTCTGCTGCGCAGGTTTTGGCTGTTGTTGTACTGGTGCAGATTGCTTTTGTACTGGGGCAGGCACAGTTACTGGGGCTGGCGTATGCACCTGGACTGGAACTGGCGCAGGCTTTGCAACAGCAACTGCCGCACTCATTGGCTTTGCAATAATGGGCAGGCTTGAAAGCGCCTGCTGCTGTGTTTTCACATCCTCTTCCTTTTCACCCATCTTCGCAATTCCTGCAAGTGCATCCACTGCTCCCTTCATCACATCTGGTCGCAGCGTAGTAACAGGTCTTGACTGCACTATGAACATTTTCCCGTCTGCAAACGCCCACTCGATATCTTGGGGCTTTCCGTAGTGCTGTTCAATTCTCCTTCCGATTTTCGCAAGGTCGATTATCTGCAGGTCGGTAAGCTTCTGCCTTTCCTGCATTTCTTCCCTTATATTCACGTCTGCATTCGCGTTTTCCATTTTCGTGGTCATCCACGTTTGCTTTGCAATGAACTTGGACTCGATTTGGAGTGTGCCCTTGTCAACAACATAATGGTCTGGTGTAACCGAGCCTGACACAACCACTTCGCCTAAGCCGTAAGCAGCGTCAATCACGAGTTTGTTTCTGTCCTGGCTCATGGGGTCAATGGTGAACATGACTCCTGCTTTTTCGGACTGCACCATGATTTGCACGACTGCAGCGAGTCCCACTTTCAAATGGTCAAAGTTATTGGTAACTCTGTAGTAAATCGAGCGCGGCTCGAAAAGCGAAGCCCAGCACTCCTTCACCATCTGCACGCAGTCCTGCGGGCCCTTGACATTCAGGTAGGTGGATTGCTGTCCCGCGAACGACGCTTCAGGCAAATCTTCCGCGGTTGCGGACGACCGCACGGCGACAAACGGCTCCTTGCCCGGCTGCAGCTTGTTGTATGCGTCAAGTATGTCCTGGCGGAGCTGCTGGGGTATTTCCCCGCTTAAGAGACGGGTTCGTATTCTGTCTGATGCAATGGCAAGCTCGTTGCTGTTCTCGACATTAAGCCCGTCTGTCATCTCCTTGATGGTCTTTTCTATCCCGTTGTGCTTGATGAAAAGGAAATACGCGCCGGATGTCACGACGAAGCCGCCAGGTATAGGAAACTGAACAGAAGCCATCTCGCCGAGGTTCGCGCCCTTGCCGCCCACTTCGCCGATGTTGCTCTTCCTAATCTCCGTGAACCACATGATATTTTTCATAATGAGCACCCCGCGTGTTCGAGAGTTGGTTCTAACTCTCGGTATAAGTATTAAAAGGTTATGAACTCGAAAATGCGACGTAACGGGCTCGTAACTCAGCTTGGCCTAGAGTGTCTGGCTTTTATGTGAAAGCTAAACTCCGCTGCAATTGCGCAGCGAACGGTTTCTCCGAAGAAACCAGAAAGCCGTGGGTTCAAATGCTTTTGGCTGGCGCCAAAAAATTGCCAGCAAAGCTGACAATCCCACCGAGCCCGTTTTTTATTTTTCTAAAATATCTGCGTATTCGAAATGTGATTCCAATGGTTGAAGAAAATTTCCCCGGCGTGTATATTGTGGGCGGCAAGATTGCCACGAAAAATCTTGTGCCAGGCTACAGGGTATACGGCGAAAAAATTGTGATCGAAGGCAATGTGGAATACAGGATATGGGACCTTCACAGAAGCAAGCTCGCCGCGGCAATGCACAAGGGGCTGAAGGAAATGCACATAAAACCCGGCAGCGCCGTGCTTTACTTGGGTGCGGCATCCGGGACAACTGCTTCTCATATTTCAGACATAGTCGGCATGGACGGGATAGTCTATTGCGTTGAATTCGCGCAGCGCTCCATGCGCGACCTGCTTGCTGTTTGCGAGCGGCACGAGAACATGATGCCAATAATGGGCGATGCGCGCCAGCCGCAGCAGTACGCAGAAGGCATCGGCGAAGTGGACATAATATACCAGGACGTCGCGCAGCCTGACCAAGACGACATATTCATCAAGAACTCGCAGATGTTCCTGAAAAAAGGCGGATGGGGAATGATTTGCATAAAGTCCCAAAGCATTGACGTCTCGCGCGAGCCGAAAAAAATATTCGAGGAGTTCGTGGCAAAAGTCGGGAGCGAAATGGAAGTGCACGACCAGATAGACCTCACGCCGTACGACCTTGAGCACTTATTCATTACGGGCAAGCGCAAGTAGGAAAAGCAGCCAGACTAATTTTGTCCCATTTGTTACATAGATATAAATAGTCCTTTCAGCAGGAACTAATCCAATGGTGCTAACCATGATGGAACAAACGCAGGCATTGCAGGTTTCCTTTTCGGTTAGCTCTAAATCTAATTTTAAGCACCTTGGCGTGCCGTACTGCCGCATTTGGCAGTAACGCTGGATATCCGTGACTGACAAATTGCGGGTGCCCCCTGATGAATTCCCTCTAGCAGCGCAATTCTTTCATCCAGAAGCGCACTCGCGCTTCTGTCTCCCCAAAACCTTGGGGTTTTGATGATGCTGCGATGGCGGTTTTCAAAATCGATTAGCGAAAGTCAGGAAAAAACGAGGTGTTTGGAATGGTCGAGGAAACAACTATTGGAATGATGCTTGAGGAAGAAGACAGCGGGCCCATGGCTCCACAAGAGCCGAGGCCTTACTTTCTCCTGTCGCCAGCAGCTTACATTGGCATGGCGGGTGCGAAGGAAAAGCGCATTGAAAAGGAGCCGGGCGGCGGGGCCGATAGGGGCGCAACTGGAGGTGGGGCCGATGTCTAGCGTACAATCTTGCAAGGTGGCGGCGATCACAATGTCCCTTGCCGGTGGATTGCAGCTCTCTGGCTGCATTGGAGGGTGATGCGCATGGCAAAAGGCAGACCCAAGTTGCTCACGCAGGATGAGATAGCGCTCATGGAGGAACTGTACTTCCAGGAGCGCATGTCCGTCCGCAAGGTGGCCGATGCGCTGCATGTCTCGCACATGACAGTGTGGCGTGCCATCTGCGAAATCGCGCCTGCTGGTAGTTTGCTTGACTAAAACGGGGGAGTTTTCACTTCTCCCGTCCTTTCTTTTTTTCTTTTGTTTTTACCCAAAAGCAAATAGATTATTTCCTCTTGTGCCTGTTCGCGGTGAACCTGGCGCGCGTGGCTGCGAATGCAGCCTGCTTCCTTTCCTTCAGCTCCGCCTTCATGCGCAGCTCCTCTTCGATCGCGCGGATATTCTTGACGAGTATCTTGTGCACTCCGCTGCCGTACTGCATTGCCTTTTTTCTCCTGTCAATTGCGTCTTGCGGCACGCCAAGTTCCGCGGCAATCGCGCGGAGAAGCGGTTTTTTGCTCTCGCGCGTGCCCAATCTATCCTTGAGCGGCAGGCTTAGCACCTCGTTCAAAAACGGCGGGTAAAGGAAAGGCCAGCCTGCGTGCATGCCGAAGTTTTTCGCAACAAGCTCCTGCGAGCCGCAGTCGCCGTTCGGAAGCTCCTTTATTTCCTTTGCCAGCTGCTTTTCCAAAACTTTTCCTTTTTTCTTGAAATACCGGTCATAGCCAATGAAAAGCTCCTCGGCGCCAGAGCCGGACAATATTCTCCACTTGCCGGCGCGCGCGGCTTCCCTGCAGCAGGAAAACACGGGCACCATCAATTCCACCTTGAGCATGTCCCCGTTCCTTATCTTGTAGCATTTCTTGTAAACCTGTATTATTTCCTCTTCTGTGAGTATGACTTCCTTGTGCGGCAGGTTGAGTTCTGCAGCTATCTTTCTTGCTGAAATAAGGTCCGCGCTGCCTTCTATCCCTGCGGTGACGAGAAGCGGGGCAGAAGTGAACATTTTTGCCACAGTGGCAATGGTCGCGGAGTCAAGCCCTCCCGAGAAAAGTATGGCTACTTCCCCCTGGCAGGTGTTTTTCACACCCTCGGTGAACAGTGCCGCCAATTTCTTTATGTCTGCCATGCCATACAAACCAACCGCATCCTTTTAAACGTAATTTAACCGAATGCAATCTGACACGGGGCCGTAGCTCAGCTTGGATAGAGCGACACTCTCCTAACCTAGGGGGCAATTGGCAACAATTGATCCCCCTGAGGTCTCACCCCCAAAAGGTGAACAAACGAGAGTTTTCTTTTTCCGGAATCGTTCGGAGAAAGGTGAAGGTCGCGTGCCGGTGTTTTGCGCTTCGGCGCAAAATCCCGCCAGTAATGGCTGGCGGTCTCACCGGTCCCGCTCATATTTATCGAGGAAAAACATGGGTTCAAAACTGCCGTTCATCGTTTTCTTCGCAGCCCTATTCCTATTCGATTTCTTCATCGCAGTCACGCCCTATCTTGCAGCAAGCGGCAGCCCTTACGCCGAGCCGCTCTATGCCGCATTCGGGCCGACTTGCCACCAGCTGACCTCCCGCTCGCTCTGCCTGTTTGTTTCCAAGTCCGACGGCTCTTATTCGATTGGCGACTGCCTGCCCTCTGACAAGCTGCAGTTCACAAAGGAAAATACCCTCAATTACGCCGACAGGACAGGCTACAAATTCCCGGTCTGCGCGCGCGACATTGGCATTTATTTCGCAATGCTTCTTGGCATGATGATTTTGCCCTTCATACAAAAAATAGAATCAGAAGACTGGCCAAACAAGTGGATTTTGGTCGCTGCGGCAGTGCCGATTGCAATCGATGGCACCACACAGCTATTCGGCCTGCGCGAAAGCGACAACGCGCTCCGCCTCTGGACAGGTTTCATAATCGGCGTGGTGCTGCCATTCTACCTGCAGCCAATATTGAATTCGCTCTACATTTTCATATCCGGCAAAATTAAGGCTGAAAGGAAAAACAAAAATTAGGGAAAAGAAATAGAAGAAAGTCACTCTCAATCTAATTACTCAAACAGCCTTTCAACTATTGCGCCGTATGCGGGCCTCGAGATGAAAAGTCCAAGCAGTGAGCCCAATATAGTTGATGTGGCAAAGCCGATGATTTCCACCAATCCTGAAATAAGCAGCAGCGGAAGCATGGCAATCACCGCAACCAGCACTGAAGTGGTGATGATATTGAATGCTTTCTCGAGCCTGTGGCGCGCATCCTCCTCTTTCTTGAGAAGTTCGTCCGTAACGACGATCTGTGCATCCACTGAAACGCCGATTGCAGCCAATATTCCCGCCATTGCGGACAGGTCAATCGTGAAGCTTCCCACAATCGCCATAAGCACGATTATTTCCGCGACTGAAATGAAAACCATGGGCAGGATTATCTGCATGTGCCTGTAGCGGATTGCAACCATGAGCGCAATTGCAAGTATTGCAAATGCCACTCCTATAAGTGAAAGCCTCAGGAATTCCTCGCCAAGGGGCGCGGGCACCACTGTTTTTGAGCCGATTGTAATCTGGACAGGAAGCGCGCCGCCTTTCAAGATGGATTCAAGCTCCCTCTCCTTTTTCACCGCATCAAGCGCCTTTGCCTGCTGCGAGTCTCCTGCTGCAGGTCCTGATATCTGGTAATTGAAATTAGGTATTCCTTCTGTAACTGAGCCAACTAGCCTCGGGGCTGAAAGCAACCCTACTGCCTTCCAAGTGACAACCGCATCAAGCTCGCTGCCAGCGCCAGATGAAACCATGTATGAGGGTGTCATATCTGCCTGGCTGTTCTCAACCACAATGAATCCTGCAGCTGTCAGTTTCCCGATGAGCGGGCTTCCTGCAGTGACAAGCGCCTTTGTCTTGTTGTCTGATGGCACAATAGTCAGGTTCTTCGCAAGGTCTTCCTCAAGATAAACTGGCATTTCATTGCCCTCAAGGCGCAGCGAGCTTGTCACGAGCTCAAGTGCGTGCGTCTTTGAAATCGGCACTGGCTGCGACTTTGCCGATGCCATAAGCTCCTCGTTGCTGATTATCACGACTGAATTGGTCGGCCTGTCCAAAAACATGTAAAGCGGGTAATTCGCCTTGCCCTTTGCAGTCTGCGCGAATCTCTGTGCGCCTGCCTGCGTGACTGTGAATGAAACTCCCCAGTCAGCTCCTTGCAAATACTGTGACGGCACCTTCACAATGGTGCCTGTGAAAATATCCTCTCCCTTGATTGCCACCTTGCCATCCACCACTCCCTCGTAAACGCCCTGCTTGGAAAGCAGGTTCTCAACGTCCTTTACCAACTGCGGGCTTGATTGCGGCAGTTCAACATACATTTCCGAATCGCCAAGCGGGCGAACCTTGACTTCTGCAAGGCCGAATGACGCGGCGCGCGTCTTGATGGTGTTGACCATTTCATCCATTGTCACGGAGTCGACCGACCTTTCAAGAAGTATCGGTATCCTTACGCCGCCGGAAAAGTCAATTCCGAATTTCATTCCGTTCACGCCTATTGAAACTAATGATAATATGACAATTGCAATGAGCCCGGCAATCCTCACATTGTCCTTCTTGAGGAAGATGACTGCCATGCCGATGATCGCAATGGATGCAATATAGATCGGGACGCCTGCTGCCCTGTCAAGCACCATTGCAATGATTGCAATAAGCATGAAGCCGAATATTGCCATCACTTCGCGCGTGCGAATCCCGCGCATTATCTCGTCTTTAGATATCATATCATAGCCTCATTGCGAAAATATCGATGACAGGAAGGGCTTGTGCTCAATGTGCCCTTCTCCTTTCTTCTCAGCATAAGCAAGCACAATTACGGCGTTTAACAGCCAGGTTGCCACCAGGTCTGCCAATAGCCCCGCGATTGCGACTGCGGATATTTCATAATAGGTATTGATGTGCGTGACTGACGCGAGAATGAATAGGCAGACGAATGAAACCATAAGCGCCATGCTCATGGTGATTCCTGTTTTCATTGCGTCGTACGCGCGCTGCCTTGCAGTGCCTTCCTTCCTCTTTATCACTCTCATGGTGAGCAGCACGTCCGTGTCAAGCGAGAAGCCGACCAGCATCAGAAGCGCCGCAAACGATGCGAGCGTGAGGGGTATTCCGAACAGCCCCATGGCGCCAAGCGCGATTATTATGTCTGATGCAGCGCCGACAAGCACTGCCAGGCTTGGCACAAGCGTCCTGAAAATGATGAATACTACAATTGAGACGAGAATAACTGAATAGATAACCACCATGAGGGCACGGTCAATGAATTTCGCCGAAAGCGAGGCAGATACTTCGTTGAATGAAATTGTCTTGTACGGTACAAGCGCTGATAGTGAGTCGGACAAGTTCTGCGAGTAATCATCCAGCACTTTCTTGTAAGTGTAACTTGCCGCTGCCTTCAATTCGTTAGAGCTCTTGTAGTCTGATGCATTCTGCGGCAGGCCAGCAATTGCGAACAGCTTGTTTGCAGTTGTGTCAATCGCCTGCCTTCCTTCTGCGTATTTTGTTATGGAGTCAGCGCTCTGATTGGAAACAATCACATTTGATTCGAGCCTCGAAACCTCGTCTATCTTGTCAAAGAACTGCGTTTTTAGGTCTTCTGACTGCGTGAGCTTGTCGTCCCGTTCAATTTCCACTTCCACCTTGTAGCCCTGCGGATTCTGCAGCGACTTTACCGACGCAACAGGGAATCCTTTTGCAACAAGCGCGGAGGAAAGCTGCACGGTGTCCACGCCAGTATCAGACTGCATGGTAACAAGCGTGCCGCCCCTGAAGTCCACGCCCATCTTTATCGCGAACGGCGAGCCTGGGATTCCAATGAGAAGCAAGGATGCCACTACCAGAAGAATCGGCACAATCACAAGGATCTTGTAATTCCCCAAATAAGGATTTGGCATGTCCATAAGAACAACTCGGTTTCAGATTTCTATCCCACAATAGAATGGCGTCTATATTGATGGATAGTTTTTAAAGGCAATTCCCAGCCTGCTGATGCGCGGGTCAGCTTTTTTGTTCAATGCTCATCTTGCTCTTCTCGTTCCCCGCTCCCGCTGCCCCCTATATTATCTTGATAAGCCCTCTGCCGATTTCCGCAAGATCCGCGCCGAACAGGTTGCCTGTTTGCCTGATGAACGAGAACGTGATGATGAGCGAAGCCAGCGGGTAGAATATTCCCTGCAGGAACAAGAGGTTTATTGTGGTAGTAATAGTCCCCAGCAACTGCGATATGTCTGTCGTCATGCTCTGGGTCATGAAGTATGCAGCCAAAGAGCTTCCCACGCTGTTGAAGCACGGGTTTTTCTGCCCGAACGGTGGGTCTGTCTGCAGGCTTATCTGAGTGCAGTAATGCCCCGCATTAGGCATGAGCGCCACAATCATGACATATGTCATCGGGAAGACAAAGGCAAAGCCAAGCGAGAAGGCGGTCACAAAGCCGCCCGCGCCCCTTGTCGGCGCAAATGCGCGCAGTATGAGCCCGATTGGCAGGAAAACTGATAGCATGGTGTACTGGGAAAATACTAGAAGATTGTATTGTATATAGTTGTAAAGCGCCAGGTACACCATATTATTCATTATATAGTGCAACAGGCTTACCCAGCCTGAAAGCGCAAATCCTCCTGCAACAGGCTCGGAGCCAATAGTCTCATATGACACTCTGCTCACTGCCTCGACCCAAATGTTCCTCCAGTAAGTTGCGCGGTAAATATTCACCTCGCATTCAATTACCTTTCCAATGTATGCCTTGCCAATGAGCGCCGGGTCGCCGTTGCTTCCGGGCGGCAGGGAATTTATGGAGTGGACAAGGTCAACATTGCCGGATGCAGTTGCCACTGCAGTAGTAATCTGGCCTGCAGCCAGCACGCCCGCAGTTTGCAGAGCAACGGCAAAAATTATTATCAGGAAGCTTACGCCCACTTGCATGTATTCGGACTTTGCCCAGACTTCCCCTCCCTGGAATGAGAATGCCTTGGAAATCATCTGCACCACTACCACTATGAAAAATGAGACCAGCGCAACGCTTACTGCAATGAGTGTCCAGTCCAACGCCATCA
>JAPLWZ010000073.1 GCA_026396335.1 Microcaldota archaeon
GTCGTACCGCAACAGAGACATGCAAGATGTGCGGCAAGGGCAACTGCGGGCGCCCCCAGTGCAAGATTGGCTTTGTGTGCGTGCACTGCGCGAGAGGAAATCAGGTCTAATTTTGTCAGGAAGTAAGAAGACTGCTTAGAGTTTGATAAAGAACTCGTGGAACCTAGTAGTCGTAAGTTCGGGATGGAAAGTCATCGCGAGATAGTGCTTGTCGAGCTTCTTTTGGTATGCCGCGACTATGTCATTGCCGTAGAATGCCATTGGCTGCACGCCTTTCCCGGATACGTGCATCTTGGGTGCGCGGATGAATACGCCCGGGAGCGTGCCAAATACTGTGGTGAGGTTTGCCTCGAATGAATCTAATTGCCTGCCGTATGCATTGCGCTCTATTTCTATATCCATTACAGAAAGGAAGCGCTGCTCAAGCGAGGAGCCCTGCACTTTTTTCGCGAGGAGCACTGCGCCAGCGCATGTGCCCATAATTTTCCGCACCTGCCCGACTTTGGAAAATATGCCGGCGCGCTCCATGAGTTTTGAAATAGTTGTTGATTCGCCGCCAGGTATGATTATGCCGTCAAGCCCGTCCATGTCAGATGGATTGCGCACTTCCACTATCTGTATAGGAGTGGAGATTTTTTCCGATGCGGAAAGGAGCGCGGCTATGTGCTCGTCCACGCCGCCCTGCAGTGCAAGAACGCCTATTTTCTTCATAAGAATCAGATGCCCCTGTGGGAAAGTTTTTCTTCAGGAGTGAGTTTGTTTACGTCAAGTGAGTCCATTGGCTTGCCCAATCCTTCGCTAGCCTTTGCTATTTTTGCGGGGTTTGAGTAGTGCGCCACTGCGTCCACTATTGCCTGTGCGCGGCGCTCCGGGTCGCTTGACTTGAATATACCCGAGCCCACGAATACTCCGTCGCAGCCAAGCTGCATGCAGAGCGCTGCGTCTGGCGGGGTGGCTATACCGCCTGCCGCGAAGTTCACTACTGGCAAGCGCCCGAGCTCGACTACTTTTTCCACTAGTGAGAATGAAACGCGCATGTCGTGCGCTGCTGCAAGGCGCTCTTTTGTGCCCATGCTTTTCAAGTCGGATATTCCCCTGTTCACAGCGCGGATGTGGCGGACTGCTTCCACTATGTTGCCTGTGCCTGCCTCGCCTTTTGTGCGGATCATTGCCGCGCCTTCTGTTATTCTGCGGAGCGCTTCGCCCAAGTCCCTGCAGCCGCAAACAAATGGTATGGAAAACTGCCACTTGTCAATGTGATGCTCTGCATCTGCGGGCGTGAGGACTTCAGATTCGTCTATGTAGTCAACGTGAAGCGATTCGAGTACCTGTGCCTCTACGAAATGCCCGATTCTGCACTTTGCCATTACAGGGATGCTCACTGCTTCCTGTATTTCCTTTATCCTTTTGGGGTCTGCCATGCGAGCGACGCCGCCCAATCTTCGGATGTCTGCCGGCACTGCCTCAAGCGCCATTACCGCAACCGCGCCTGACTCTTCTGCCAGCTGCGCCTGCTGTGCGTTGATGACATCCATTATGACGCCGCCCTTGAGCATCTGTGCCAGGCCGGCTTTGACTGCGAATGTGCCTTTTGACTGGCTGGAATCGGATTTTTTCATTTAAGCCACCTTATCTTGCTGTCTTGCTGATTAGAGGAGGAGTAGATTATTAAATAATAATTAGAGGATTGGCGAAGTGGCGGAAATCGGCATTGTGCAGTTAGGCCGCCTTCTTCTTTCCATTGCCCTTGCCGCTCTTGTTAGAAGGTGCATTGAATTCAATTACGTTGGAGTTGTGCCTGCTCTTGCTGTTTTTGCTGTTCTTCCCCGTTTTGTCGCTGTTCCCATTATTGCCAGTGATTACTGTCGCTTCTGGCGAGAACCAGCCCATTACCGTTAGGAGCAGCCCCTCTTTCTCAAGCTGCTTGCAAAGCGGCCTGTAGCGGAGAAGCTCGTCAACCGACTTTACTTTCATTGACCTGACCTTGTTCAGGAGCGGTGCGCCTGTTAGGAGCCCGAGATGAATTTCATCGTCTGCTGTCAGGTTGAAGTACTTGATGCCCATCCTCTGCACCTGTGCTGCGTTTGCCTTGTCAAGCATAACCTTGAATACAACAAGAAGCCCCCTGGCGCGAAGCACTTCCCATACGTTTGAGAACTCGGACTGGCGCAGCTTGGTGGGTGACGGGATGTTGTTCACCTTCGCGATGTCAAGCGCGTATTGCATGAGCGCCTCATCGTGCATGTTCTTCCAGCTCTGGTATTGCCTGCTCTCAGTATTTTCTGGAGAACCGCGGGCTTGAGAAAGTTGTGAAATTGATGCAGGGTCAGTCCGTTGCGATTGCTGCGGGAGAATTGCCATATGTGGCTGCATTGGCGCAGGCCCCGGAGCGGTGTTACTGATAGACAGTATTGCCGCGCGCACTGGCTCGATTCGATTTGGCGCAGGCGCGCGCTGGAATTCATCAATAAGCCCGAATTGCTTGATGGGGTCAATGCTGCGCTCCACAAGTTTGCCGACCAAATAGGGGTCTGCCTTTGCGAACTTTTGTATGCTTGCTGCGCCGCTTTCGCTTATTACGCGCTTTGCTTCTGCAATAAGATCCTTGTTCGTCATGTCTGCGAGATTCCTGCGGGGTGATTCGAGCGTTTCGCGGATTTGCTTGAGCACGCTTGCGCCCTTGCCTGATTGTGCCTTGTCGCGGCGGTACATTTCCCAGTAGGGTGTGCCCTTTGCGCCCTGCAGGTCTTTCATCAGCTTGATGCTATTTGCCTTGATGAATGTGAGGGTCTGCTGAAGGAGAACCTTGTCTTTCATGTCCGCCCATTTGGATTCGATTGAGTTAGGGTAGCCTGCGATTGCAAGAAGGTCCTTCCCCTGCTTTTTGCTCCTGTCCACTATTTCGTTGTAGTATTTGCGGGCGCGGGTCTTGAGGAGCGCGCGGGTATTCAGGCTCGAGCCCTTAAGTTCGCTTACGCGCGCTATTAGCTGCTCGTCAGTGAGATCCTTTACTGCATTCTTCGGTGTTTTCGCAGCCACACTCTGCAGCGAGGCCCAGACGAAGTTCGAGTCGATGAACTGCTGTGCGAACGAGGGCTGCTCTGCAATTTTTACGAATAAGCCCGTGAGCGCGAATACCGCCGCAGTGTGCTGCAGCCTTTCCTTTTGTGAGTAGAATGCACCCTGGTTGAGAATCTTGTTTGCTGTAAGGAATATGTTTGCCTTTGTGATTGCCGGAAGGCTTGCGCCGCTTAGGCTTTCTGCAAGTGCCTGATAGACTTTGCGGTCAACGTGGGAGAATTGCTGGCGCGGAGTTTGCACTAACTGCACGACTGAATCCTTCCGTTGCATTATGCTCGTATTTTGCCCCATGTTGAATCCTTTTTCGGCGCTTTAGATTATTCCATCGCATTCTTCGGTGTTCCACCTACGTTTTGTTGCATATATGCCACTGCTAACCCTCGAAGAATACGGTTGCGCGCCCCGACTATTACTAGGCAGGATAAGGTATAAAAAGGGGTCCCGTGGGAAAACGCGTGGCTGCAGGGCGACAGCAACGCTGCTTTTACGGGATGAATGGGGCTTGTCCAGCCGCAATCCTTTCTTCTTAGGTGCGCTTTTGCAGATGGGAAAACGCATAGTTGTGTGTGTTAGATTGTGATAGAACCACGTTCATCCCAAAATTTATAAAGCGGGCATCGCACGGTCTGGAACAGTGAAAGGTGATTTGACATGAAAAACGAAAACAAAAATGAAACTAACAACATTGAGACAGTGGCCAGTGAGAATACACTGACGCTGGTTGAAACTCCTAAGCTGAAAGTGGAACGCCTGCAGGCGGAATATGAGCCGCTTAATGCAGCCGCGGAAAAGAAAAAGTCCGTGCTTGATGCCAAGGAAA
>JAPLWZ010000080.1 GCA_026396335.1 Microcaldota archaeon
CCGGAAGCGAGTACATGATGTATCCGCCGTAGCGCCATGCATTGAACGAAGCGCCGTCAATGTTCCTTTCCGCGCCGGAAAGAAGGCCTGCTTCGATGGACTGCTTGTTTGGCATTGCGAAACGGAAGTTGAACCCGCCCAAGAGCTTCATGTCTGGCGAATTTATGTTCCTCTCAAGGAGCGCTTGTATGCCCATGGACGTCTTGTTCGTCAGCGGGAAGTCTGTCTGCATGTTTGCAAGCACTTTCTGCACGCCGTCGCTGTTGATCCAAAGTTCGCCGCCCACTGTCACGCTCTGCAAGTGCACGAGCAATGCCACGGAAGGCACGTAGTAGTTGATGAATTCAGGTGCGGGGTCAGTCTTCTGGCTGAATGGTCCGCTTCCCGAAAGCTGTGCGAAGTAATTTGCATTCCACTTGTAGCCAAAGCCAGCCTTCAGAAGGAAGTTGCCTTCTGTCCTGCTTGTGCCCGGGTTATCGCTGTTGTTGAGGCTGCTGCCCACGAGTTCGCCGCCTACAAATCCGAATGTGTGGCCGTTTCCGAAGGTGCCGTTGCCCTTGAGGCTGATATTGAAAACCTGCGGGTGCTCGCCCGAGAAAAGTTTCATTCTCTTGCCGCCCACGTCGATGCTAACTGTGTTCAAACCCATGTCGCTGCCCTGGAAAAGGCCGACGGAATTGGACTCGGTTATCGAGAGGGGGCTGTGCGAAAGCGTAATTGAGTTCTTGCTGTCCTTGAACATGTTAAGGACTTCGCGCGGATTTTCTTCCTGCGCGGTCGCTGTGTTAACGCCGAATGCAATTGCAATGGGTGTCACGAAGTATAAGATTCCTTTTTCTATCTTGTTCATGCTAATCCCTCCCGAGTGGTTTTTATGGTCAAATGGGGTATTTAATACTAGTGGTTGATTTAGTTAGTACAAGGAAATTCATTATGCTACCATCTTAGCGCTTTTCATATCGTTGAGCGCCTTCTCCCTCGCGCCCTTCAGGATGTTTTCCTTCTGACTGGCAAACTCCTGTGCCTTGACAGCAATTCCGTGCCTGTAAAGCTCCATCTTGCTTTTCATTTCGTCCTGGCTCGGAAGTGAATTGAGGCTTCCCTGCCTGTCAGTGCCGCTTTCTCCGCCACTCTTGCCCCTGTGCTTCTTGCCAATCAGCCCGGAGCGGAACAACTTGTCAAAGCTCAGGCTCATGTGCAGGTTGAGCTCCTGCAGGAACGGCTTCAAAGGCGAGGTTACCAACACATTGTAGTATGACGCGCCAATCCCAACAGCATCGTAAATTTCAGCCGATACGCCGAACCCGTACTTGTATTTCACAAACTCTGCCATGAGCTGCGGGTAATTCGTCCAAATCACGGGTGCTATCTTGTAATACATCTCAAGCGGGTTTTCCTGGTGCTCCACGCCAGCCATTACAAATCCTTTCAGCTTGACTGGCTTGGTGTTGAGGAACTGGTACTCTACCGTAACCTCTCCAATCTGCGTGTGCGGCTTTGCGAACTTGCCATAGCCTGAAACAACCCCGTTCTTGCTGAAGAAAACATTTCCCGCAATGCTCACTGACTGCGGGTCGCCATGGTTGCCAAGCTCCCCTTCGATCATGAGTTGCGCTGCCTTTGTTGAAACACCAAAGAACAATCCCCAGTTGCTAATTGAGCCATTGTCCCAGGTTATCTTTGGCCCAATCGTCATGTCTGTGTTGCCGTATCTGACAAGTGCCTTCGGGTAAAGCGAAAATGTACTGAAATTCCTGTCCAAAATGCTCAGGTTCGAGTAAACAAACCCGCATCCAAGCGCCACATCCTTTCCTAATTGGCCCTCTCCCAAATTGAGAAGCACACTGCCCTTGCTTGTCCTTTCTACCAAATTGTCTGCGTCCCTCTGGGCAACATAGAATGCATAGTAATGAGGGTAATTCTCGTAGCCATTCCAATTGCGCTTCATCTGCCTGTAGCCCTGTGTGAAAAAGTTCCCGCCGAAAATCTCGCGCGTGTGCGCGGCAACATCGTTTGAAGGGGCAATTGTTTTCTGGTTTTTGAAATACGGGAACGAATTGCCGTCGTTCTTCAAGCCTTTCATGAATGCTTTCAGCCCTGCGCTCCAGTCGGTATAGCCAATCGTGAATTTGATTGGCGTGTGCGTCATGAAAACGTCAGTTCTCGTGATGCCAAGCGAGTCCACATATTTGCTCTCATCTTTTGCCTCGCCAAGCCCCAGGCTTCCGCTGACATAGAAGTACGGGCTCACAAAGTAAGTCAGCCCGATATTCCCGCCGAGCCGGTCCCTCATCGTTTTATCGTCATCAATGTGCTTGTTCAGGCTGCTTGCATAAAGGAAGTCTGCGCTGAATATCAGGTTCCGGTAAAGCCGCGCATCCATGCCCAGCTGAAGCGTGCCCTGGTTGTGGCGTATCAGGTGCCCCATTGCATTGTCCCTGCTGTCAAAGCCTGTGTAAATGGAAAAGTTGACATCCCTGTCTGGTGATGTGTAAACATTCCCGCCGAAGTTTCCTTTCACAAGCCTTCCGTTCGCATCCCACATGAAGGAAGCGCCGGCATTGAACCGCTTGTTGGAAAGCCCGAATGAAGGCCCGTACAAGTTGAATGTCGGGTCATAAGTGAAGCCCACTAACCCATGAATGCCGGGTATGGTCGGGAAAATGAAGTATGGCTGCACCACCACGCGGTGCTCCTCGTCCGGTGTCTGCGACGCGAAATTCTGCCAGCGCCCATTCACTCCGAGCGAAAACTTGCTCTTCTTGTCAAGCGGCTGCAAATAGTTCAGCGAAATTATTTCGCCAGTCACATTGTTTGCTAGCCTCCTTTCGGTGTTTTCAACGTATCTCTTGTCGTTCCTATGGTCATTATTCGTGTTGTCCGTGGTGAAAGCGATGCTGATGTTCGTGCTTGAAAACGGGAAAATCATGTTCGTAATCGTTGTTTGCGCGCCGTTCATAACCGGCATATTAGTGCTGTAAATATTCTGCAGTCCGTTTTTTCCGAATTTTATTTCCTTTCCGTCTTTTCTCTCCTCGGAAAAATGCAGCCCGCACGAAAGCGAATAGTTCCAATTGCTCAATCCTTCCAGATTCTGGTACTGCACAGTTGAACTCAAATCAACATTCCCGATTCCCTTGGTGACTGAAAAAGTATAGAAATCATTGTTCTGTTTGGTTCCGTCCTTGAGCGTCTTGTGCCCGTATCTGAAGCCGGCGCTCAAATCTATTTTTCGGTTCGCATAAATCACGCCAAAATCATAACCCGTGCTTGCAGGCTCGTCTATAGTGGCGCTGCTCTTGTCATACGAAGCTTGCAGCACGAAATTCTTGCCAATGAGCCCGTACGCCTCGCCGCGGAAGCCTGTAGTGCTTACATTGCCAAGATTGGTAATTCCAAACGGACTATTCTCCCCCAGTTTCAATTCCAAGTCTGCTGCGAAATGCTTGCTTTCAAATTTGAGCGGTATCCCTATTTCCTCAAGCTTTATGGTGACCGGGAACACGCTAATGTGCTCCAGAAACTGCGGGTTGATGGCAGTCTGTTTCCATTCGCCCGAAGGTTCGCCGATAACGCCCGTGCCAATCGTGAAATTCTCTCCCCTATAATTCAGCAAAAAGCTGATGTTTGACTTCCACTGGAATTCGCTCTCGATATTCGGCGCAGGGTGCGTTGGCAGCCTGAAACCCAGGTGCTGCTGCGTGGCAATGTAGAATTTGTTGTTCTTGCCGAGCCAGGTGACCTGTCCCGCGTCAATATAAGCGGTATATGGGTCGGTGGGCAAGCTGCCTTTCTCAAATGCGAACTTCGCGCCGTTGCCCTCCACCTTGAATTCTCCTGTGGAAAGGCTGCTTAGGAGATGGAACGG
>JAPLWZ010000072.1 GCA_026396335.1 Microcaldota archaeon
AAGTTGTGATTAAAACAACCGTCACCAGCCCGATTATCAGCACCATGCCGATGATCGCGAGCTGTTCCGTTGATGCCTGCGCTTTGTGATTGGAAGAAGCCATTCCTTTTCGCATGGGAGGGAAACGCAGGCAACCGATAAAAGCGTTTCTCGAAGTCACTTCTTAAGGACAATCTTTTGCAGCATCGCCTTGAGCGCGGGCAGGTCGCCCTGTATGGTTTTCCAGACCACTGCCGCATCCACGCCGCCGTAGTCATGGATAAGTTTGTCGCGCATGCCAGACATGTACTGCCACGGGATTTTGGGATGTTTTTTCCTGAAGTCTGGCGAGATGTGCTTTGCTGCTTCACCCATTATCTCAAACGAGCGCACGCAGGCGTAGAGTGATTTCTCATCATTAGCAAGATCTGCGCCACTTTCTATTCCTTTTGTGAATTTTTCTATTTTGACTATCTCACTAAGCATGTCGCGCAGGTATTCTTCTGGCTTTTCAAACTGCTTTTTCATACCATCACCGCCTCAGAGACGATTGTTTTTTTGAAGCGCGGCTTTAGGCCTTGCTTGTTCACCAGGTCCACTTTCATGCCCAGCTGCTTGCCAAGGTATTGTTCCGCACCAATCAGAGTTAGGATACTGGGTGTTGAATCGAATTCCGCAAGCACGTCCAGGTCGCTATTTTTTCTCTGCTCGCCGCGCGCGTATGAGCCGAATATGCCAACTGAGCGTATATTGAATTTTTTGCGGAGATGGGGCTTGCATTTCTCCAGTTCCCTTATTTTCGAAAGGGTGGAGCGGTATGCTGATGCTTGAGGGGAGGATTGCACTGCCTGCTTTGGAAGCGCTGGGGTGGACGTTCCTATGTACTGGCGGGTCTTTTTCCACCCTGTGCGAGTCCGCCTGTTGCGCGTGAGGTAGTAGTAGGTGCGGTTGCCCCGTGCCTTTGCTTCTAGGTAAGCCATATACTAAGTGGGGGGCACAATCTATATAAGATTATGGGGGGCACAATTCCAGTGGTTCCGGTGCCTAAAAGTCAGACAGTTTGCTCTGCTCAGATGAAGTGCGCTTGCGCTTTGGGGATGTGACTGCACCCGTGTATTTTTTTGGGGCTTTAGGGGCAGATTCGGATTCTTGTGCGCCTTTTTTCGATTGAGAGGGGGCGCCTCCGTTTGAGAATTGCTGCTGCATTCGCCCCACTATCTTGTGCATATTCTCCTCTTTCTTCTTTGAGGAGCGGAAGGATGCCTCGTCTTTTGTGTCGCTTGTGATTAGCACGAATACCTTGCCTGCCTTGAGCCTGCCCGCTCGCCCGCGCCTCTGGATGGAACGGATTTCTGATGGAATTGGCTCGAAAAACACTACCGTGTCAACTGAGGGTATGTCCAGCCCTTCTTCGCCGATTGATGTGGCCACCATTACAGAAAACTCACCCGCGCGGAACTTGTCAATTGTTTTTCGCTGCTCGTCTGCTGTCACGCCGTCCTTTTTGCCTAAGAAGCGTTCAGATGTGAAGCCATTTGCCTTAAGTGTGTCCACTATTGTCTGTACCTGCTGGCGGTATTGCGCGAATACGAGTATTTTTTCTGTCCTGTGCTCATTCAGAAGCTTGAGCAGTTCGGAAAGTTTCGGGTGCTCCTCCGCATCCTTGCAAAGGTCCAGCACTATTTTGAAGCGGTTGTCTGTGAGAAGCCTTCTTTTTGCCTTTGTTTCGTCGCGCGCTTCGAGTTTCTTCACATATGCGAGGAATGTTGCCAAGCCCTGTGTTTCTATGAGCTCGAGCATGTGCACAAGATTGAATACTGTTGAGTAGTAGGAGAGCGCAGAGTATTTCACGCGATCAGAGGCGCGAAGTATCCTGCCGCGCAATTCCACCAAGCCCTTCTTGCTCCTTACTGGCGCCACAAAGCCCAAGCTTGCGAGCGAGTGCGCGTAATCCGAGAGCATCAGTTGCAATTGCCTTCGGACTTCTGAAAAACGCTGGCCAAGCGGCACGCGTATGTACGAAACATTGAGCGGCTGTATGTATGGGAGAACGTCCGCGTCTTCGCTAGTGCGTATTTCTATGTTTTTTATGCCAAGCGCGTCCACTATTTCCTGTATGCGCGCCTTGTCTCCGCCTGGAGATGCAGTGAGGCCGAGAACGAGCGCGCCTGCTTCAGCGCACTTGCCTGCCACGAATGTGTATGCATACAGGCCAACCGAGCGGTGCGCCTCATCTATTATGGCAAGCGAGGAGGAGGCATCGGTGCGGTGCGCGAGCAGGTCGTTTTGCAGCGACTGCGGGGTGGAAAAGGCTATGCGGCGCTTCCAGAGTTCTGCGCGGCCCTTGGGAGTTATTTCGCCAGTTATAAGCGCTATTTCCTCTTCGGGAAAGTTGCACATCTGGAGGAATGTCTGGTAGTGCTGGCGGACGAGCGGCTTTGTTGGCGCTAAGAATAGAACGCGCCCTTTTTTCACCTGTTCTTCCATGACAAGGAATGCCACGAGTGTTTTCCCTAAGCCCGTTGGGAGCACGACAAGCGTGTTGCCTTTTGAGAGTGTGGACTGCGCTATTGCTGATTGATATGCGCGCGGGATGATTCCGGCTCGCAAGAACGTGTCGGGCATGCTATGGAATCGGGGATAGCATTTAATTAGATTGAGGGGGCAGAATACCACTGTCAAGTACGTGGTGATTTGCATGATACTTCCGAAAGCGCCCGTTGAGAAAATAATCCGTGAAGCCGGTGCCGACCGGGTTTCTGACAGCGCTGCGATGGAACTAGCCGAAGTGCTTGAGAAAATCGGGCTTGAAATATCCACAAAGGCGATAAAGTTCGCAAAGCACGCGGGAAGGAAGACGGTTACCGCATCCGACATAAAACTGGCGAGGTGAGATTGATAGCTGACCCTGGAGATTTTGAAGCGAAAGTGACTTTTAACAAGGACTTGAATGCGTTTGTTATTGCCCCAGTTAATTCAACCAATTCCAAAGACTATGTTGTGCTGAATGTAAATGGCAAGAAAATGTCTGATGATTATTCGAAAAGGAATTTGGAATCTTTCAAGGATTTTCTGAATAGCGGTGAGGCCTTCACCGTGAACACAAGAGGGGGAGACACATTCTTTTTCATTTACAACTCAAAAGGCGACTACTACCAGCTGCACAGGGACACGAGGGATGCGAATGACCTTGGTTATATTTCTGAAAAGCAGCACAGCAAGAAGTATGAGAAGGAAAAGAACAAGAGCGGCGGGCAGATGAGTGGCTTTTTGACAGAGGAACCTCCGAAGGCAAAGGCGGCAAAGGAAATCGTCGTGAATGTGCCACCTGAAAAGAAGCAGAAAAAGATTGCTTCCTGACCTGGCTGGCGCACCGAACGATAACCGAACCATTTTTAAGCAACCTTTTGCAGAGGTTACACTATGAAAAAACTAGCGCTGCTCTTCGCATTCGCCATTCTCCTTTCGCTAGCCGGAGCTACGCAATTTTCTGCCTGCTTGCCTTACCCGTCAGCGCTCGGTTTCAATGTTGAGAATGCTACTTACAACGGCTCGTTCGGGAATTATACTGTCTATGTACAGGCATTCCCACCGCCCTCAATCATCAGGGTGGACGGCGCGGATGCGAGCCAATCTGCGCTTATCAGCGAGATGGAACTGCTTCAGACGAACCAGATGCTTTCCACGCCTTGCAACCTGACAAAGGTGCAGGTATACAGTTATGTGAACTATGCCTGTGCACCTGACGGCAATTGGGCTGATGCTGACCAGTCTAACCTTTGCAGCGCAGAGAATGCTGCTGCGAAAATAATGCCGGTTGCTGCCAATGCGCCTGTCACTCCGCCTGCTCCCGGAGCAATGGATACCGGCGCGAATGGCGGAGCGGAAGTGATGAGGCAAAGTACGATTGCAACGCAACCTACCCAGGGCGGGAACCAAGCTCCGACTGTTGCAGATGGGCAGCCAAGAATAAGCGCGGAACAGGTACTTCCGCTAATTGCCGCATTCCTTGCAGTTGTCATCGTGTCATTCCTGATTTTACAGCAAAGGCAGGAAACGGTCCAGATTGAAATCAGCGCGCAGGACGAGATGCTGCTGCGGAATGGGACAAGAGCGGGGATAATGGAGCAGCTCGAGGGCGCGGACAGGATTCCTACGGACCTATCAAGCAAACTTGGCAAGAGCAAGGCCACCATTGTAGAGCATTTGGAAACCCTAAGAGAAGCGGGTTTTGTGGAAAGAGTTGCCACTCCGGGAAAGAAGTTCGTGTACTACAGGCTGACGCAGAAAGGAAAGCGGATGCTCCTGAAGAATGCAGGCTAATTTTCAGAGGAGAAATATAGGAACCGCTGTGTGAATGTGATTATGCACAGCAGTGCGATTGCCCCAAGAAGAAGGAGTG
>JAPLWZ010000013.1 GCA_026396335.1 Microcaldota archaeon
TTGGGTGTACAAGCACAAGCTGCCGGTAATTCCCGCAATGGATGATGGCGGACGGCTGAAAAATACCCTACCAGACGGGCAGTTTAACGGAATGAAATCAACCGAAGCAAAGGCAAAACTGCTTGAAAAATTCAAGTCAGAAGGAAAGCACGTAAAGACTGAGAAACTGCACCAAACAGTGAAAGTGCACGACAGGTGCAAGAAGCCGATTGAACTTTTGCTTTCTATGCAGTGGTTTGCAAAAACCGCGGACCGCTCGGATGAAATAATCGCGAATGCAAAGAAAATCCGCTGGGTGCCGGAATTCGGCATCACTTACTTAGAGGACTGGGCAAAATTCGTGGAGTGGGACTGGGTCATTTCGCGCCAGAGAGTATTCGGCACGCCTCTTCCTTTCTGGATTGACAAGCAAAACGGGAAAGCATACGCAGCAGAAGAAAGTGAACTGCCGTTTGATGCCACTAAAACGCCGACGAAAAAGGGCCCGAATGGAGAGGAGCTCACTGCAGAAACCTCTACATGCGACTGCTGGGTTGACTCAAGCATAACGCCGCTGATTATTTCAAAATGGGGTGAGGATGAAAAATTCTTCGCGCGAACTTACCCTGCTGACCTTCGCCCGCAGGGCGTGGAGATTGTCCGCACCTGGGCTTACTATACAATATACAGGTGCAGCTGGCTCACAGGCAAGCCGCCCTTCAAGGAGATTCTCCTCAACGGAAACGTGCTTGCGCCTGACGGCAAAAAGATGAGCAAGTCGCTTGGCAACATAATTGAGCCAGATAAACTGCTTGTGGATTATTCCGCTGACGCAGTAAGAACTTGGTCCGCGCTTTCAGGCGCAATGGCAAAGGACCGCCCGTTCTCCTACCAGGACATGCAGTTTGCGAAGAGCTTCATAAACAAGATGATCAACGCCGCGAAACTGGTGGAAAAGAGCTGCAGCGACTATGATGGCAAATCCATCGATCACAAGCATCTTCGGCTCGCAGACAAATGGATCCTTTCCCGCCTGCAGAAAGTGAAGGAGCAGGTGAATGCGGATTGGGAAGGTTTCCAGTTCCATCACGCCACCAAGCTGTTGCACGATTTCTTCTGGCACGAGTACTGCGATTATTATTTAGAATACACGAAACACCGGCTTTACCAGCCAGAAGTATACGGCGCTGAAAGCAAGAAGGCTGTGCAGTACACGCTGCGCACCGTGCTCCTTGAGTGCACGCAGCTTCTTGCACCGGTCACTCCTCACCTGTCTGAGGAAATTTGGCAGACATTCTATCCAGGGAAGAGCATACATATTTCCGCCTGGCCAACTGTAGAGAAGAAACTCGAGAATGCGGAAGCAGAGGAAAAAGCACTTTTCCTGAATGAAATTGCAACAGCGGCAAGGCAGTGGAAGGCAGAGAGGAAGATGCCGCTGAATGCTGAGATTGCCTCGGCGGAAATCAGCTGCAAATTTGACATTGCGCCCATAAAAGAGGAAATAGAGGCGACCGCGAAAGTAAAGGTTATTAATTTCACAAGCGGAGAAAACAAGATAGAGTTCAAGCAGTGAAGATTAGTGAGGATTTGAATGGCTAAAAAGAAAACAAAGATTGCAAAAAGAAAAACCCCTTCTCCTAAGAAACCAAAGAAAGCCATCTCAAAATCAAAAAAACGAATCACGCCCCCTAAGGTAAAAGTGAAGCACGAGACATTCGCGCTTGACATCGGCACTATCGGGCAGCCCGAGCACCCGTTCGCGCAGGCGCGCATGGCGCCTGAAGAACAAGCATACACGCTCCGGCCCGAAGCTTTTCGCACCATACAGCACAAGAAAAGAATTCCGCATGCATTCACCGCGCTGATTATGGGCGCCGTGCTCGCGCTTTTCTCCGCATGGGTTTTTCTCGGAATTCTGGATGTTGGAGAAATACTCGCCTATTCAGTTTCATCGGCAATATTCGTCGGATTTTCAATTCTCCTTTACAGCAAGCTCGAGATGTCGCAAGGCAGGTAGAAAAAATTCCTGCCATTGCGCCACAGGGCTGATTGCCGAGGCAGGGGCATCTGCAAACCCTTTTAAACAATTCCCCTATAGTATAGCCTGCTTCGGCTGGACCGGGTGACCGGATTGGGATGCCTTTGGGCATCTTTTGTCCAAGATTCCAGCCTCTTGGAAAACAAAATTAACGGGAAAAGTTCCAAACGAGAGTGAACTCTATGGCAAGATTACACAGCAAAAAGCGAGGAAAGTCAGGCTCGCACAAGCCTTCGGTAAAGGTGACGCCCGAGTGGGTGGAATACTCCGCACACGAAGTCGAGGAGCTTGTGGTGAAGATGGGCAAGGAGAGCAAAGGCCCGACACAGATCGGAAGCATCCTGCGCGACACGTACGGCATACCCTCCACACAGAACCTGTGCGGAAAGCCGATCGCGGCAATACTTACCGAGAACGGGATAAAGCAGGAATACCCGGAAGACCTATTGAACCTGATCAAGCGCGCCATGAACATGCGCGAACACCTGAAGACAAACAGGTCCGACAAGCACAACAGGACAAAACTAATTCATGTTGAATCGAAGATCGGAAGAATGGTGAAATATTACACGAAGAGCGGACGCATCCCGGCGGACTGGAGATATGACCCGGAGAAGGCAGCGCTCCTGGTGAA
>JAPLWZ010000111.1 GCA_026396335.1 Microcaldota archaeon
ACGCTTGCCCTCAAGAACGTGGCGCACGGGATTCAGCTTGAGCCGTATTGCCTCTTGCCTCTTTTTCTGCGATGGCATGATGAATGTGCGGGCAATGTAGCGGTTCTTTATCAGCCCCTCTGCTATCGGGATTCCGCTTGCTTCCGAGTAGCCAGCCACTGCTGAGCGGGCGGTGTCGGGCACCGGAACTACTATGTCTGCTTTCACGGGCGATGCTTTTGCGAGCAAGTAACCGAGCTTGTGGCGCACTTCGTAAACCCATTTGCCGTCCATTTTTGAGTCAGGGCGGGCAAAGTAAACGTATTCAAACATGCAGTGGCGCGGGGAAACTCCGGGCGCTACAATTTTGCGCTTCACTTCGCCCTTGCTTACTACTACAACTTCACCTGGCGCTACATCACCCTGCAGTTTGCAGCCGATTATGTCAAGCGCCACTGATTCTGAAGAGAAAACAATCATGTCATCTGTCCTGCCAAAGCAGAGAGGGCGGATTGCCTGCGGGTCGCGGAATGCGATAAGGTCGCCGCTGTTGGTTATCATGACAACAGAGTAGCCGCCGTCCACCCGCTTCATCATTCCTTCTGCCGCGAAGAAATAATCCTGTGCGCGACTGCGAATGTCCGTCCTTTTGCCTCTTGCATGAACGGCTGCGCATCTTCCTTGCCGCCCGCGCCAATTGTCGGGTAGCGGACGTGCCCAATGCCTACAAAGCCAGGAAGCGTCTTGAGTGTTTTTTCATCCAGCACCTGTGCCACGTAGCCAAGTTCGCGGACCAAGGAGATTTTCTTGCCGTCGGATGTGGCAGCGCCTGCTGAATCCTGGCCCCTGTGCTGCAGGTTCATTAACCCGAGGTAAATGTCATGCGCCACCTGCTCTCCCGAGAACGAGTATATGCCGAGCGCGCCGCAGTACTCGCGAAGTTCGTATTGTGAGGTTGAGTTATCCCTGGATGCTCCCATATAGATAATAGGAGGGAAAGGCTTTTGAAAGTAGTTTTGCTAGTCCCTGATATGGCAAACAAGCTCCTTTACCTTCCAAATCCCCATGCGCACTCGCACAAGGGGCAAAACGGAGTGCTTCTCATCGTTGGAGGCAGCAAAACGTACCATGGTGCACCCATACTCGCCGCAAAAGGCGCGGTGCGATTCTGCGATCTTGTTTACTTTGCCGCGAATAAAGAAAACAATTCGCTCATGATGAAAATGAAAGGTACGAGTGCAAATATCATCGCCGTGCCAAAGGAAAAATTCCATTTCGCGCTCTCGCACTCTACTTGCGTGCTCATCGGGAACGGCATGGATGTTGATGGGAAAACAAAACAACTGGTTGCATCCATCCTCAAAACCAAAAAAAAGTGCGTCATTGACGCTGCTGCGCTTCGCGTGCTTCCCCTTTCCCTCCTGCACAAAAATGTGATTCTCACGCCCCACACTGGCGAATTCAAGGCTGCGTTTGGGAAAGAGGCGACGATAGCGAATGTGAAACTCGTTGCAAAGAAATACAACTGCACTATCCTCCTAAAAGGAAAGAAAGACTTGGTCGCATCCGGCGCAAAGTCCGCGTACGTTACCGGCGGGAATGCAGGAATGACAAAAGGCGGCACAGGAGACGTTCTTGCAGGCTTGTGCGCGGCGCTCTTTTCGCACCCCAACTGCCCATCAGGCATGCACGCTGCATACAGGAGGATTTGGCGGATGAACTGTCTTTTGCTGCGAAGGGATTGTGCTGAAAAGTTGTCCGTTTTACCTCATTTATAAAGCATAAAAACCCCTTTATAAAGCCCAAAAAACCCTTTATAAAGACCCTAATTTTGACCTGTGCCTGCCCATCAAAAAGCATGGGGCAAATCAGAAACGCTTAAAAAGCGCCGAAACGAAGCCAAATCAGGAGAGGTGAGCGTATGAAGAACTGTGCACCAGGAAAGGAATTCGTTTTCAAGATGCCCGACGGCCGCGTGATCGGCAGGGCGAAAAATGTAGGCGAGCTTGCGTCGCTTGTGAAGAGCGCGCCGCTCGAGAGTGTGCTCTTCCACGCAAAGGGAGGACACTTCATGCCCTGGCTCAACATGATCGGGGAGAATGAAGTGATTGCCAAGCTGCTTCTCAGGGCATTCAGGATGTAAGTTTTCCGTTTTTTTTTCATCTCTTTTTATTCTTTTCATATCTAGGTCTTACCTATGGGAGCACAAAATCCGTCATTCAAGCGAAAAGTGAGCTCAAGCACAGTCCGGGAAGCGTTGCTTGCGCCAATAAAGGGGTTTGAAATCGGCCCCAAGGTCACTGTGGAGCAGTTAGTTGCATCTTATTCGACGCTTGGCTACCAGGCGTCGCACTTATCGCGCGCGGCTGAAGTGATTAAGCGGATGCAGGATGACAAGGCAACTGTTTTTTTCGCGTTCACCTCTAACTTAGTGTCAAGCGGATTGCGGGAAATAATTGCGCAGCTTTGCCAGCACAAGTTAGTGGACTGCATTGTAACTTCCACGGGCTCGATTGAAGAGGATATAATGAAGTGCACTGCGCCCTTTTCGCTTGGCAACTTTGATGTTGATGATGCCGAACTCAAGAGGAATGGCATGAACCGGATTGGGAACATATTCGTGAAGGACGAGCAGTACGCTGACTTCGAGGCATTCCACCTTGAATTCATGGCGAGAATGTATGAGAAGCACGGCGGAAAAATGTGCATGAGCGAGTATGTGAAGGAGCTCGGGCTTGCTCTTAACGACAAGAATTCATTCCTCTACTGGTGCTCGAAAAATAACATACCCGTTTTCCTCCCGGGCCCAATGGACGGCGCGATCGGAGACCATTTCTACTATTTCAACAAACAGCATCGCTCAAAACCGTTTGTGATTGATGCG
>JAPLWZ010000166.1 GCA_026396335.1 Microcaldota archaeon
GATTGGCGGACAAATGCGAAGTGCAGCTTGCCTATGTGATTGGAGTCGCAGAGCCAGTTTCCGTGTTCGTGGACACATTTGGAACCGGGAAAATCGAGAATGCTACGCTCGTTGAACTCATCAGAAAACATTTCAGGCTGAAACCAGGGCAGATTATCGCGGACCTGAAGCTGAGGCGCCCCATTTACCAGAAGACAGCCGCATACGGGCACTTCGGGCGCGAAGACGCGGACTTCACCTGGGAAAAGACCGACAAGGCAGCGGAACTGAAGAAGCATGCCGGGCTCTGACGTACACGTTTTTAACCCTATTGCTTCTAATCACGACAGAAAAAGGTGAGTTTTGATGCTAAAGAACTGTGTGACATGCGGAAAACAGACCCGCGAATACTCGGAATTTCCTTGCGCTGAATGCGGCACCAAGATGGCGCGCTGCATACACTGCAGGAAAATCTCTCGTCCTTATACGTGCCCTTCCTGCGGGAAGATAGGGCCATAAAAATAGAGGGTGTTTTTGATGGGACAAGTTGCTGTTGTAATGAAGATAATGCCGGAAGACATGGCAAAATTCGAGCAGTTGAAGAAAGATGCAATTTCCATGCTCAAACCGTACAAATTAGAGGAGCAGCCGGTTGCATTCGGCATAGTCGCGCTCTCGCTCACGTTTGTCGTTGAGGATGGCGTTGGCGGCTCTGACCTATTAGAGGAAAAAGCGAACAAGCTTGCCAATGTCTCGGGCGTTGAGATTGTGTCTGTTGACAGGCTCTAGAGTTTTTTCTTTATTCTGTTTCTTTTTCATTCTTTGTTTTTCTTTTGTTTATCCTGTTTTTTTCCTTTCTTTTCCGATTGATTTTTATTCTGTGATTGTACCTATAGTTACACTAGTGTTCCCATGCTCATTTACTTCTACGACCTCCGCACGAAGCTCAAGGACTACAACAGGATAAAACGCAGGTTCTATTACGACCTGCACAAGAGCCGCCTCTCCACTTACCCGACGAAAACAAAGTCCGTGATAATTGTGGATGACGCTGGCGAGGCGATGAGCGACAAGTTCTTCATGAAATGGCGGAGGTACGTGGAGGTCTACAAGGCGCGCGCAACCTCCATTGAGGAGATATTCTGATAAATTGTTTGAAGGGAAAAGGAGACGCATGATAACGAAATTGGAACTTGAAAACTGGAAATCCCACTCTCACTCCGAGTTTGCCTTCAGCAAGGGCACTAATGTGCTTGTCGGCAGGATGGGCTCGGGCAAAAGCTCAGTACTTGACGCGCTTTGCTTCGCGCTTTACGGAACCTTCACGAAAATGACCAGGCGGGACCAGACAGTTGAGGATCTTGTGAATTCCGCAACCGGCGCTTCCGCAGCGCAGGTAAAGGTTGAGTTCGTTAAGTCCGGCAAAAAATACAGCATAATGCGCAAGGCAGGCAAGAAAATAAGCGAGGCAGAAGTGCACTGTGAAGGAAAACTCGTGCAAAAGGGCCCAAAGGCAGTGACAGATTACGTTGTAGGCATACTAGGCGTGGATTACGAGCTATTCACCCGCGCCATTTACTCGGAACAGAACAAGATAGACTATCTTCTCTCGCTGAACCCCAAGGCAAGGAAGGGTGAAATAGACTGGCTGCTTGGCCTCGGGCAATTTGATGACGCACGGGAAGCTGCGCAGTCAGCCTATAGCAAACTCACTGACATATCTCAAACCTATTCACAGGAAGCGGACGGCGTGAAGATGGCCGGCCTGAAGAACAGGATTGCTGATGAAGAAGCAAAAGCTACAGAAAAAAAGAAGCAGCACGCCGCGCTTAAGCAGCAAGCAGCAGAACT
>JAPLWZ010000170.1 GCA_026396335.1 Microcaldota archaeon
AAAAACCGAAAGCCGTAATTGTGCTTCAGAAGCGTATAGCACCCGACATGGACGTCGAGCTTGCCTCGCTTTGCAAGATGATGCGGCTCATGTCCGAGCGGGACACAGACGGCACCCTCCCTCAAGTGCTCAAGATAATGATGGTGGAAGGCAAGGGCAAGCCGGTCGGCGGCTCAGATCTCTCGCGTATTTCGGGTATCAACAGGATAACAATCATACACCACCTCGGGCGCCTTGAAGACGCAGGCCTTGTCCGCCGCTCGGAAGGCAAGTACATACTCAAAATACAGTCCGCGGAAGACATGCTCATGGAATTCAGAAAGGAAATGGAGCGCCACTTCACCCAGATGGACGAGATGGCGCGCCAGATAGACGAGCAGTTCGAGAATTTCGAGAAGGATTTCGAGCAGCAGATTGAGAGGCAGCGCAAGAGGAACCTGAAATAATCCGTGATTCTTATGGATAACAAAAAAGATGTTGACAAAGCAGTTGCTGCGCCAGAACCAAAAAACGAAATGGAAGAGATGGTGAAAACCCTCTCCACTCTTTCCGAGCAGATGCTGCGCCTCCAGGCTGAATTTGACAATTACAAAAAGAGAACAGCAAAGGAAAAGGAAGCGCTCGTTCACCAAAGCGAGGCAAGGCTAATGCTTCGCATGCTTCCAGTTTACGAGGAAATTAAGTTGGCAGAAAAAGAGGCAGCGAAAATACAGGATGAGGCAATTCACAAGGGAATACTCCTGGTGCTTGGCAACCTTAGAAAGTCATTCGAGAAGGAAGGGCTGCAGGAAATGAAGCTCGAGGGCGAAAAGTTCGACCCATTCAGGCACGAGGCGGCAATGCATGAATCATCCGAACTACCGGAAGGCACAATCGTGCGCGTAATAAAGAAGGGTTACACGCTCCGCGGCGAAATGCTGCAGCACGCGATAGTTTCAGTCTCGTCCGGCAAGAAAAAAGAGGAAGTGAAGGAAGAAGCAAAGAACGAGGAAGCAATGAAAGAGGAGAAAACAAATCCAGGACAAAAAGAGGAGTGAGGTGTAATCATGGACACATTCGCAATTGTGAAGCTTGAAGTGGAGCACGACATAGTTTCCGAATTCAACAGTTACCTGCAGCGCACGGCGCCGACGGTTTCCTTTGTACAGGATTCCGCAGGTTACTTCCGCTTTTCCGCGGAAATGCCCTCGTCCGCAGGAATATCTGAGTTCGGGAATTTCCTGTTGAGCACGGGCTACAGCATAAGCGCAATCAACAGTGGGACAACAAAGGAAGGCGAAGAGGGCACAACAATGTCGTTCGCAAAAAATGGGAAGGAGGAAAGCGCAGTGCTCTCCACTGTTCGCATTTACTGAAAAAAATCGAATTGAAAAAATGGTATTGGTCAGAGGTGAACAACATGGCAAAAATAATCGGAATTGACCTTGGAACATCAAACTCGGCAGCAGCGGTAATGGAAGGCGGCAAGCCTGCAATAGTGCCGTCAGCTGAGGGCGCAACGCAGTACGGGAAAGCATTCCCCTCCTATGTGGCATTCACGAAAGAGGGGCTCAAACTCGTAGGCGAGCCGGCCCGCAGGCAGGCAGTGGCGAACCCGGAGGGCACATTCTCCGCATTCAAGCGCAAAATGGGAACTGACTTCCGCTACAAGGCGCACGGAAAGGAATACCGCCCGCAGGAACTCTCCGCATTCTTATTGCAAAAAATCAAGGCAGACGCGGAAATGTACCTTGGAGACAAGGTGGAAAAGGCAGTAATCACCGTGCCTGCATACTTTGACGACAATCAGCGCCAGGCAACAAAAGACGCGGGCGCAATCGCGGGCTTGGAAGTGATCCGCATCATAAACGAGCCAACAGCGGCAGCGCTCGCATACGGGCTTGACAAGGCGGACAAGGACCAGAAAATCGTCGTATTCGACCTGGGCGGCGGCACGCTCGACGTCACTGTAATGGACTTCGGCAAGGGCGTATTCGAGGTAAAAAGCACCTCCGGTGACACGCAGCTTGGTGGCACTGATATGGACAACGCAATAGTTGACCACTTAGTCGGCATATTCCTCCATGACTCAGGCATTAACGTGCAGAGCGACAGGCAGGCAATGCAGCGCCTGCGCGAGGCAGGCGAAAAGGCAAAGATAGAGCTTTCCACAGTGCTTGAGAGTGAAATAAACCTCCCGTTCCTCTCGGCAGACAAGAGCGGGCCAAAGCACTTTGTCTACAAGCTCACGCGCGCGAAACTTGAGGAAATAGTGGAGCCCATAGTCTCCCGCTGCAAAAAACCGGTGGCACAGGCAATGCAGGACGCAAAACTCTCACTTACTAATATAGACAAAATCATACTGGTAGGCGGACCCACAAGAATGCCGATAGTGCAGCGCTTCATAGAAAGCACATTCGGCAGGAAGCCCGAGCGCGGCGTGGACCCAATGGAATGTGTTGCAATGGGCGCGGCTGTTCAAGCCGGAGTTATCTCGGGAGACGTAAAAGACATCCTCCTGCTTGACGTAACGCCCCTTTCGCTCGGAATTGAAACAATGGGCGGCATATTCACCAAGCTGATAGAGCGCAACACCACCATTCCGACCCGCAAGAGCCAGGTATTCTCAACAGCAGCGGACATGCAGCCCTCCGTGGAAGTGCACGTTCTTCAGGGAGAGCGCGCAATGGCGCGCGACAACGTGGAACTCGGCAAGTTTGCACTAGTCGGCATTCCACCAGCCCCAAGAGGCATGCCGCAGATAGAAGTGACATTTGACATAGACGCAAACGGCCTCATACACGTGGGCGCAAAGGACCTGGGCACGGGAAAAGAGCAGAAAATGCAAATCGTCGCGCCCCACAAGATGGACAAGTCTGAAATAGAAAAGAAAATGCGCGAC
>JAPLWZ010000141.1 GCA_026396335.1 Microcaldota archaeon
CATCACGGCTCACTTTTTTGCGTGGTTGAAACGCTTCTCAACCTCGTTCCAGTTCACGACATTCCACCATGCGGACACGTAGTCTGGCCGCTTGTTCTGGTACTTCAAGTAGTATGCATGCTCCCATACGTCCAGAGTCAAAAGCGGAACCTTGCCCTGCGAGAGCGGGCTGTCTTGATTAGGCGTTGTCATTATCTCAAGCTCCCCCTTGTTCAAAACCAGCCAGCACCAGCCGCTTCCGAAAATGCCTGCAGCAGAGGCGTTGAATGCTTCCTTGAATTTGTCAACGCTTCCGAATTTTTTGGAAAGTGCTTCTGCAATCTTGCCGCTCGGGCTTTGCCGCTCGCCTGTCATGCTGCTCCAGAAGAAAGTATGGTTCACCGAGCCGCCGCCGTGGTTCCTCACCGCGCCCCTTATGCTTTCAGGCACGCCCGACAGGTCCTTGAGTATTTCTTCTGCGCTTTTCACTTTCGCGCGGAACTCAGGCACGCTCGCAAGCGCTGCATTGAACTTGTCAACATAAGTCTGGTGGTGCTTGTCATGATGCACCTTCATCGTCTGTTCATCAATGTAAGGCTCAAGCGCATTGTATGCGTAGGGCAAAGCAGGCAGTTTGTATTCTTCCATAAAAAACACCTCGAGAAGTCAGTGATATTGCTAGCGCTGGCGCATATTAAAACGCTTGCTACTCGCTTCCTAATCAGCCGTACATGGGCCCAAGCGAGCTGCTGTCTGACACTTTCTTGTACTCCGTGTGCGCAGCTTTTGCCTTGCCCATGACATCCTTTACCTTTGTGTCAATGAGCTTTGCCTCGTTCTCAAGCGCTTTAGTGTCAAAGTCAACTTTCAGCATTCCCTTGAGGACTTCAAGCACCATCGCAGCCGCTTTGGGGTCCATGTAGCCCTCGTGCGACTCGGCAAGAAGCGAAATAACCGGGAAGCCGTCAACCGCGCCCCTGGCAAGAAGCACGCCTGTTACGCCTGATGTTGCGCCCTCCTTTATCATCTTCACAGAGGGGATTTTCTCAAGCTCCTTGGAAAGTTCGGGCAATGAGGCAATGGAATAAACCTCATCCTGCTCGCCCTTTATCGCAATGCCGCCAAGCGAAACAATCCGCGCCACCTTTTCCCTTTTCGCAAATTCGTAAATCTTTTCAGAAAGCTCGTTCACCGCGCCTATGGGTATCACGAACTCGGAAATGAATACTATCAGGTCATACTTGGTAGAAAAGTACATTCTTGCAGGGTAAAGCGGGCGGTGGTTGTGCACAGCAGCAAGGGGCGGGAACTGGTCCCCTGTTATGTAGCCCAGGGGCTCCATTTTGAGTTTTTCAATAAGGTAGCTTGCTGATATGGTGCCCACAAGCCCGAGGCCCGGGAAGCCCTCTACAAGCACAGGGTGCTTCAGTTTGGGCTTTGCTGTAATATGAAATTCGATTGCCATGTTAATCACCTCGGGCGATTCACAGACAGTTCCCGCAGGAACTGGATAGTGTATCAACCCCGTAGTTTGATGGCTTGGCTTCTCGGTGAACAATTATAAGGGTTGAGTAAAGCTTGCGTTTGGCTTACGCTAGGGAAGTTAAGAAAAATAAAAAAGAAAATTTAGCTGCATACTGACTGGCCGATGTTGCCCGTTGGGTACATCAGGTTCAGGACTGGGGGTGCAATTACCACAATCAGGATTGCGATTATCGCGCCGACGAGAGCAGCCGTTGCCCACACATTTGCGCGTGCACGGGTTTCTGCGCCCATCATCTGGCCACCTGCGTAGATGACTCCTGCAACTACAATCATCAGCATTGCCACGATTGGAAGCAGTTCCATTAGGCTCTGGCACAACGACTTTACAGCCGAAACGACGCCAGTCAGCACGCTTGTTGTTGCGCTGAATGCGAGCATGGCAAATGCCAGAACCGCAAATGCAATCAGTCCGAATTTTCTCATGAAATCCCTCCGAATATACGATTGTATTGATAAGGTGGATAATGTTTATAAATATTGGTGAGAGTGGGAAGAGGTAAACAAGTGCGGCACTTGCTTTTTCAGGAGCGTGGCTACTGCCTCTCCTACTGCACTTCGCACCCAATTGTTCCCTGGTCCGAGTAAATCATCTGGAGCACGGGTGGCGCCACAACAACCATCAATATTGCAATAAGTGCGCCTGTGAGGCAAGCGGTCGCCCAGACATTCGCCCTTGCACGCGTCTCTGCGCCAAGGAGCTGGCCTGCAGCATAAATCACGCCGCCCATGACAAGCATGAGCATGGCTGTCACCGGAAGAAGGCTTTTTGCCTGTATGCAAAGCGTGGAGAATGCATCCTGCACTGTCCCGAGCACCACGGTGCTTGCAGCGGCTGAAAGCGAGATTGCCACGAGGGCAGCCAAAACGATGTATGCGAATTTCATCAAAGTCACCAGTTGTTATTCAGGCGAATACTGTTTATTACTCTTTCTCCCGCTGGGCGGCAGAAAAAAGAAAACGCCGGGGACGAGATTTGAACTCGTACGGAGGTTTCCCCCCAACAGGTTAGCAACCTGCCGCAATACCGGGTTATGCGACCCCAGCGCATTCTTCGTTTTAGGGCTGATGCACGCTTTTATTCCTTTCCCGAGAATATGGAATTGCGACCAGAAGGCATGTTAGCCAAGGCGTCCAGGTGACAGCATGTACAACAACTACCTCTCGTGCGAAGTTTGCGGCGCAGAACTGACCCGCGCCAACCAGAAGCAGTACATCGAAATGCAGACAGGTTTCATGCACAGCTACTGCCAGAAGTGCTACGGGGAAAAGTTCCCGGGAAAGAAGTAGCCGTTTGAAACGCTCATTCTTTTTTCATTCTTTAGTAAAGCGGCACTGTGCCAGCGCCAGCAGCCGACGGAGCCATTCCTGCCCCCACGCCTGCCATCACAAGGAACAGCATGGCGATGATGAATATCACGCCCATTGCTATTCCGAATGCGAAGAGCGACTTGAATGTGCTAAGATTGTGCGTAGTGCGAACTGCTGTCGCCACCATGTGGAAGTGGTAGGCGCCAAACGTATAGAGCAGCACCACGCTGATTGGCATTGCAATAAGCGCGGCAGCAGGAATAGTGTATGCGACAAGATTCATCAAGAAGTAAACTGCGAACATCACGATGAAAATCCCGAGTGACACGCCGTTCAGTATTGAAAGCACATAGTTCGATTTTTCTGCAGTTCCCTTGCCGCCAAGCATCATAGCTGCGGAATTGAATATGAAAGGCACGATTATCGAGGATACGAGCGCGGAAATGTAAAGCATTATTCCTGTGACTGCGCCTGCTTCCAATCCCCCCTTGCCTATGAAAAGCGAAATCGGGATGATTACAATCGGGATAGCCAGGAATGCGATCGCATTGTTTTTCAAGCCTTCAAACCAGCCGACATTCTTTTTTGCAGCTGCCTTTTCAAACGTTTCTTCCGGCTCAAAAAACGCCTGCTTGAAAGTGCCAACAGTTTCAGAAATTCCCATGATTACACCTCTCAGTCGGCTGGCGCAGAATAGCTTATTAACCGTTTGGTGAGAAGAGAAAACCAACAGCAATTTAACAGTAATTTAATAGTAATTTGGGGGTGTAATAATGGCAAAAGGAAAAGAATCATCTGGTTCGGGCGTTCTCGCACCGGTAGAAAACGTAGTGATGCCAATCGTTTCGGCAATTCCGCTCGCACAGGTGAAGACCTGGGCTTCCGCGTTCTTCCACCCGGTTGACGCTTACAATTCAAACAGCAAGATGGACTGGGGCACAATCGCAGTCAGCCTCGTTCTCATCGGGCTTGTGATGTGGGTTGCCTCATTAGTGCAAATGATCCTAGGCATAAACTTCCTCGGATTCGGAGTCGCGCTCTTTGCAGTAATAGGCTACGCGATTTTCGTGCCAATCATGGCAATCATCGGCTCACTCGTATACTTCGTGCTTGCGAAGATATTCGGCGGCAAGGGCAGCTTCAAGGACCAGACGGTCGCGCTCACTTTGGTGATGGGCGGAATAGCCGTGATCGGCTTCCCGTTCACCGCGCTTTCAAGCATAATGCTGGTTGGTGCGATATTCGGGTTGATTTACATGGCAATCTCGCTTTACGGCATGTACAACATGTACCTCTCGATCAAGGCAGTGCACAGCCTCTCAAGCATGAAGGCAGCGGCAGTGGTGCTGATCCCGATCGTAATCGTGTTCATCGTGATGTTCGTGATGGCTGCGGCCCTCACAGTGAGCAACAACAACATCACGGCTGCGGCTATGGGCGGAATAGGCACAACCGTCGGACTCATGGCGGCAGCGGGAATGGGCGGCGCATTTGCCCCCAGGCCATACTGAGTTTTTCTTTTCTCTTTTTTTTCTTTATTTTTCTTTTTTATTATTTTTCCAAAAGTTAGCGCTAGCGCTGGGAAAGTATTTTGTGGCAGGATTTCCGGCGGGCCAATGGTTCAGCAATAAGGTGGTTCTGACCGCTGCTCCGCTTTGGTACTTCCCAGCACGGTGCATAATGCGTAGGGCTGCTCCTTCCGGTCTGACCCGATTGGCACGATGAACCGTCCGGCAAGGCAAAACATCGACGCTTAAGGCCAGAGCCTTACTGCCTCTCCAAAAACTTCACCGGACATTCGGCACCGCCAAAGGGGGTTTGCGGTACGGGAGGCCCCTACTCTCCCTGCCTATCCTGCCGACTGGGATTCTGTTTCAACCGGTTTAAATAGTTTGGCTCTCCCGCCTGGCTGCGCAGATTGGATGAGGGGCAGGCGGCAAAAAATCGGTTTAAAAGCACTTCCCAGCACAAGCCACAACAAGGCGATATTATGGCTACCAATCAGGTTTTCTTAAACGGAAAAGAAATCAAATCACTTTCAGGCGAAGCTCCAACTGGCATAAGAAAAGCCATAGAGGACTCTCTGCCGGGCGCGAAGCTTCAGTTCGCAGGTTCCAGTATCGTGCATGGCAAAAAGACCTGCTCTGTGTTCGGAAGGCTCGACTTGAACGATGAAAAGCCGGCTTTCCTTGGTGTGACTCTCTTAAAAAAAGATGGAATTCTGAACATCAAGGTCAACGGGTACCCGGACATAGAGCAGACGCTGAAAGAATTCATTGAGAATTATAAGAGTAGCAATGAAAAATCAGTCTAACCCTAATTACCTGTAGCGCAAGAAAGCGCCTATCCCGTAAAACGAGCCCAAAAACTGCGCGCCTTCCGCGGTATCTGGCGAAATTACCATCACTTCCACATTCATCTTTTCCGCGAGTTCAATCAGGTCATCAATAAGCAGCTGCTCGGATTCCACTTTCACCGTGCCACCGATTGCATTTATCTTTTCCTGTAAGTCAAACGGGCTTTTCGCGGTAATGTACTGCACGTCTCCGGTTGTGGTGTCCACTATTTTCGCGCGCTTGTAAGTGAGCCCTTCTGAAATCAAAAGTTGCGATGCCTGCTTGGACTCAAGCGCCTTTCTCACTTCCGCCTCGCCGTAAGTGGCAAGCCCCTCTTCAGAGACGACCGCCTTGATGAATCTTTCAATTATCACTCGCTCCTTTATCGCAGCCTGCTCGGAAATGAGGTCTCCTGACTTTGCCATCACTTCCCTTATCCCGTATTCATCAGTGTAGCCAGTGTCCACCACGCCGAGTATTTTTATCTGGTAGTTGAAGGGCGACATCTTCACGAAATTCTCCTTCGCAGGCCCCGGCCCGCCGACAATCACGCCCTTGACAGTATTCACAAAGTAGCGGTCCATGTGCTCGCCCACGTGCTTGTAGTAGTATTCTATCGACTCTTCAATCAGCCGCTCGAACCTGCGCGCAGACTGCCCTCCTTTCCTTATCTTCGCGTGCGCCATTGAGCGTATTCTGGAAAGTATCCTCGTATTCGTTCCCTTGAGTTCTGCAAGCGTGCACTCGCGCCCGTCCATGACTACTATGCCGTATGCATCGTTTGTGAGAAGGGTGCGCTCAAGCGGTTCAAGGAAAAAGCGCGAGTCGCATCTGTAGATTGAAACCTGTATCGGCTCGGGCGGAAATACGGTAATAAGCTCAATGTCTGTTTTAGCAGGGTTGTCAGACACATTCCCGCAGAAAATTGCAACGCCTGATGCTGGCGCGGTATTCCCGTATGTTTTCAAATGGTGCAGTATCCTCTCAAGCGCATCTCCGACATTCTTCCTGGTGCTTTTCGACTTGATATTTGTCGCCTGCCCGGCTTCCTCGCGGAGCTTGCTGCCCATTTCGTGCACCGGCTGCTTGGATGGTATGTAAACGGAAATGAGCTCGGTTCCACTGCCCTTAAGCTCGCGAAGGCGGGCAAGCTGCTTTTTCAGCTCGTACTTCTGTTTTGTCGATTCATCCACAAAATTCACCGATTTTATATTATCTAGGCTAGGGGCGCTTTAAGAATAATGGGGCTACGCGGAACGCTTGCCTTCCGCATCCATGGTGACAAGCTCAACTTCGAATTCCTTCAGGATATAGCCCATGAGCGGGTCGTTCAGTATGCGCTCCTGCATCTTTTCCGCTTCCTCAAGGGTCCTGCCCATCACAATCCATGTCTTCAGGTCCAGGTGCTTCACGCCGTAGAAGAAGCCTGCGACCTTGTAGGGGCCGAATGTCTTGAAGTAGTCCGGCAAATTCATGCTGCCGATCGCGAAAACCTGCCCGAGGGAATAGTCCTCAGTGCCATAGAACTTCTTCACCGCAGTGGCGCGGGCCTCCTGTATGGACGAGTGGTGGAAAAGCCCGAGTGTCGGCGATTGCTTTTTTGAGTACGTGCTCGGGTCCTGCACCTGCCCGTTCCTGCGCACGCGGTCATACACCATGTCTAGGAAAGTATTCAGGTGCGTGTTGCCGTCCACCCTGAAGTATTCGTTCGTGAGGTAGTTCTTCACGCCTGCAGTCATCAGTATCCTCAGGTTGTCGAAAGTCGGGTCGGAATCAAGCGCGTGCCTCAGGACTTTTTTCTGCTCGTAGGGGTGCGTGCACAGGTTGACTATGCTTTTCACCCAGTTGCCTGCAATCGTGCCGTTGTGGCCGTATGCCCTTTTCATGAGGTTCTCTATGTCCTCCTCCGTCTCGATGCGCACCTGCATGCGCTTGCCCCTCATGCCGTATTCGAGCACCGCCCTCCTGCTGAGGAGCATGCTTTCCATCTCAAGCGCAATGTCCTGCGCATGCATCATGCCGCAGTTGAAAACTGCCTCCTGCACCTCTATGTCATGGTACGACCGTGTCGAATGCAGGCATCCCATCCTAAGCATCACGTTGCCGTGCGCAGTCAGGTGCACGAATATGTCAATCGGCCTGCCTGCCTTGTAAAGGGGGTAATACCCGCGCATCTTTTCCTGTATGTGCGACTTTATCTCCGCGGTTATTTCCGGCGTGACGAAGGTGCCGGCAACCGACATCCTCTCGAAGTCAATGAGCGTGCCGTTTTTCATCTCGTGCGCAATCTGCTCCTGGAGCGCGGAATTGAATGCCGCGGATACGTCCCTTGCGTCGGCGCATCCCACCACTATGTGCAGCTCGACTTTCTTGATGTTGTTTTCCGCCATCGGCTCACCCTTCGCTATCCCACTATCCTACATTACCCCTGAAAAGGATTAAAAATGAACTCGCGCGGCGCCCCGGGCGATGGGGCGTTCCCGGGGCGTTTTTGTGCCTGCGGCCGCCCTTTCCGGCGGGCGTTCATATGCTTTATATATTTTTCTTCAGCCATCTAAGTGTTCAACACTTAATCTAAGGTAAGGCGGCTGCACATGATTACTGAAATCATTCCGATGTCACCTCTGCCCATATCTATTGCTCTCTTTCTCCTCGGCGCGCTTTTCTCCCTCGTTTTCTCCTCCAAGCCGCGCATTGCTTCCAAGTTTGCATTCCTGTCTGCCATTCTTGGCAGCGCATTCGCACTAGTTGCCGGCGCGTCAGCACTGCTTGGGCAGGGCTCGCCACCAATCACGCTCGCATCCATCCCCACAATCGGCTCGCTCACAATTTCAATCGATGCACTCTCCGGCTTTTTCGTCGCATTCATCGCATTCGTGGGCATAGCAGCTTCGATCTATTCCATCAGTTATGTAGCTGAATACGAAAAAAAGGGATATGGGCTCGGGCGCTTCGGCTTTCTCTTCAACATATTCCTGCTTTCCATGATTCTTGTCGTCTCCGCGCAAAACGCGCTTCTCTTCCTAATAATCTGGGAAATAATGGCAATAAGCTCGTACTTCCTTGTCACATATGAGCACAGGGAGGAAAGCGTGCAGTCCGCTGGCTTCATCTACCTGCTCATCGCGCACGTGGGTGCAGTCGCGCTCGCAATCATGTTCCTTGCGCTTGCATCCGTTTCGGGTTCGTTTGACTTCGCATCATTCCACGCCGCACAATATGCGCCCTTCCTCGCGGGGGCGATATTCATCCTTGCTTTGATCGGGTTCGGTTCCAAGTGCGGCATAATCCCGCTCCATATCTGGCTGCCCCTTGCGCACCCGCAGGCGCCAAGCAACATCTCCGCGCTGATGTCCGGCGTGATGCTCAAGACGGC